>NZ_LIRK01000140.1 GCF_001419765.1 Streptomyces torulosus | reverse complement strand
CTTCAGCCTGGGCACGTTCACCAACGAGGAGTGGGCCGCGCCCAACCAGAACCCCGCGTTGTTCGCCCCCACGGCCGTGGACTGTGCCCAGTGGGCCGCCGCCGCGGCCGCGGCGAAGATGAGCTACGGCATCCTGACCACCAAGCACCACGATGGCTTCGCGCTGTGGCCGAGCGCCTACGGCACCCAGAACGTAGCGAACAGCTCCTACAAGCAGGACGTGGTGAAGGCGTACTGCGACGCCTTCCGTGCGAAGGGGCTCAGGGTCGCGTTCTACTACTCGATCTGGGACCGCACCTTCGGCGTCGAGGCGTGGGAGAGCCGGCACAAGGTGTCCGGCCTGGAGATCACGGACGCCATCCAGCCCGCCGACATGACCTTCATACTCGGTCAGATCACCGAACTGCTCACCAACTACGGCACCATCGACATGTTCATCACCGACGGCTACGCATGGCAGATGGGCCAGCAGGCCGTCTCCTACCAGCGCATCCGCGAGCACGTGAAGTCGCTCCAGCCGGACATCGTCATGATCGACCACGGTGCCCTGTCGGTGCCGTGGCTCGGCGACGCGATCTACTTCGAGGAGCCGCTGGGCGTCACGGCGCCGGCCGGGAACACCTACGCCGCCACACAGGGGCAGACCATCAGCAACGGCTGGTTCTGGCACCCCTCCACCCCGACCGAGGGCCTCATGAGTAAGGAGGCGATCCTGTCGCACCTTGCGGACCTTGAGCCGAAGTACACCTCGTTCATCCTCAACTGCCCGCCCAACCGCAACGGCAGGCTGGACACCAACATCGTCAACCGGCTCGCCGAGGTCGGAGCGGCCTGGAGCCCCGACACCTCCAGGCCCCCACTGCCCGCGCAGCCACCGCGCGCCGAGCACCCCGTGACACCCGTCAGTGCCTACGCGACCGGGTTCCGCGACCGCGAGGGACCGCTGAACGCCATCGACGGGCTGAGCGACAGGAACTACGAGACCTGCTGGTCGACGTGGGGACTGCCCAACGCCCTACCGCACTCGATCACGATCGACCTGGGCGGGGTGTGGAGCAACGTCTCCACTCTGGAGTACCTGCCCAAACAATGGGGCCGCAGCGACTCGACCGACGGTGACATCACCTCGTACACCATCTCCACCAGCACCGACGGCACGAACTTCACCCAGGTCGCGACCGGCACCTGGGCCGGCAACCGTGCCCCCAAGGTGGCCGAGTGGTCGGCCCGGAACGTGGGCTTCGTACGGATCCAGGCCAACGCGGCCACCGGCGGCTACGCCAACATGGGCGGCGTCCACATCGGCGGCCGGACGGCCAAGCCGGCACTGGTGTCCACCACGCTGCCCGGAGACGGCACCACCTACCGGCTGGTGGCCCGGCACAGCGGCAAGGTCGCCGACGTGAAGGGCAATGGCACGACGAACAACACCCCCGTGCTGCAGTGGCCGTGGCTGGGCAAGGCGAACCAGAAGTGGACCTTCACCAGCACCGGCGACGGCTACTACAAGATCAAGGGTGTGGGCAGCGGCAAGCTCATGGAGGTGTCGGGTCTCTCCCGTGCGGACGGCGGCAGCGTCGGCATCTGGTCGGACGACGCAGTCCCCCAGCAGCACTGGGCCGTCACACCCACCGGTGACGGCCACTACTTCCTCATCAACCGCTACAGCGGTCTCTGCCTCGCCGTCGACGAGGGCAGCACCGCCGACGGAGCCGCCATCGAACAGCAGCCGTACGCGTCACTGACGCGCCAGCAGTGGCAGATCATCGCCCTGTGACCACCCCGACGGCGGGCGTCGAGTACATCGACGCCCCCCGTCGGCGCTGAGGCGCGGCCGCGGGATGTTCCCGGCGGGCGGGTGCCGCACCGTCACTCCGGTCGACGATCGGGATCGACATCGGGATCGGGATCGGTTTCTGTGGGGCGGAAGCACGCCGTCACGGTCTTGCCCTGCCGCTGGCACCTGATTCCCCACTCGTCGGCGAGCTTCCGCACGATGGCCACTCCGCGGCCGGAGACCTCGCCCGGCTCTGCTTCGCGCTGGCGTGGCAGCGTCGGGTCCTCGTCGTGGACACTCACATGGAGGCAGTCGCCGTCCCAAGTGAGGACCAGGTGTGCGTCGCTGTGCGCGTGGACGTGCGCATTGGTGATCAGCTCGGACACCGCCAGCACGATGGCGTCCACGGTGTGCGGCTCGGCGGCGGCCCAGGCCAGGGACTCCAGACGCCTGCGTGTCCACTCCCGCCCCGCGCGTACTCCCTTGGACATGGGGAACGAGTGCGCCCACCCCATCGCCTTCACCGCCACGGCTCCGACTCCTTCCCCTTCAGCCAACCCGGCACGTGTAAGCACCGTGTACCCGGCACCCGACGCGACAGGCATGGGACGCCCCGGTCCCACCAGCGGCACAGCACATTGCACACGCCGACCTGCCCGGCCTCATCGCGGCGACGCGCCGCCGGCGAACCCGGCCGGCAGCGCTGCGCCGAACTCCGCCCCTTTGGTCTGAACAGAGACCGGGATCAGGCCGCGGCGAGCTCCCGTTCGCGGTCCGGCGTCTTGACCTTGGGCTTCTTGTTCGGCAGTGAGAGCCGGAAGACCTTGCGCCACGCGGAGAACACCTGCTTGGGCAGCGGCCCGCTGACGTACTCCAGCTCGTACTTCTCGAACAACGCGCGCACCTTCACCGCGACCTCGGCGTACCGGTTGCTCGGCAGGTCCGGGAACAGGTGGTGTTCGATCTGGTGCGACAGGTTGCCGGTCATGAAGTGCATGGCCTTGCTGCCGCTGATGTTCGCCGAGCCCATCATCTGGCGCAGGTACCACTGGCCGCGGGTCTCGCCCTTGATCGACCGGCGCTCGAAGACCTGCACGCCCTCGGGGAAGTGGCCGCACATGATCACCGAGTGGGACCAGATGTTGCGGACCAGGTTGGCGGTGAACGTGGCGGCGAGTGTGGTGAGGAACGAGGGGCCCGACAGCAGGGGGTGGATCACGTAGTCCTTGAGCACCTGCTTGCGGATCTTGCGGCCCACGGCCCTGGCCCGCGCGCGGAACTCCGGATCCTTGCGGCGGCGCTTGCGCAGGTTCTTGCCGAGTTCCAGGTCGTACGCGGCGATGCCGTACTCGAAGAAGCAGGCGTTGATGAAGTTCCACAGAGGCTGGCCGAGGTGGAACGGGTACCACCTCTGGTCCTCGTCGACGCGCATGATGCCGTAGCCGAGGTCGTTGTCCTTGCCGATCACGTTGGTGTACGTGTGGTGCAGCTCGTTGTGCGAGTGCTTCCACTGCTCGGCCGGCGAGACGTGATCCCACTCCCAGGTGGTGGAGTGGATCTTCGGGTCCCGCATCCAGTCCCACTGGCCGTGCAGGATGTTGTGGCCGATCTCCATGTTGTCCATGATCTTCGCCACGGACAGACCGGCGGTGCCGATCAGCCACGCGGGCGGGAAGAACGAGAACAGCAGTACGCCCCGGCTGACCAGCTCGAGCTTGCGCTGCGCCGAGATGACCTTGCGGATGTAGGCGGCGTCCTTCTCACCACGGCTGGCGATCACCTCGTCGCGGATCGCGTCCAGCTCGCGGCCGAGCTCCTCGATCTGCTCCGCGGTCAGGTGGGCGGTGGGGTCGATGGCGGTCAAGGTGCTCCTACCGTTCGATGTCGCAGGGGCCCGCCGCGGCGGACACGCAGGTCTGGATGAGGACGCCCGGCTCGGCCTCGGTGATCTCGCCGGTACGCAGGTCGCGGACGGCGCCCGCCTTGAGCGGCGTGACGCAGCCGAAGCAGATGCCCATGCGGCACCCGGACGGCATGAGCACGCCGGCTTCCTCGCCGACGTTCAGCAACGGCGTGACGCCGTCCGCGTCGACGGTCCTGCCGGTGGTGCTGAACGTGACCTCGCCCCCGCCACCGTCGCCGGTGACGACGACGCTGGGGCGGAAGCGTTCGGTGTGCAGGCGTTCTGCGACGCCGTGCTTGCTCCAGTGCTCCTCGGCGGCGTCGAGCAGGCCCGCGGGCCCGCAGGCCCAGGTCTCGCGCTCGGCCCAGTCGGGCACGAGCTCGTCGAGACGGGCGATGTCGAGCATGCCGTCGGTGTCGGTGTGCAGCTCGGTCAGACGCAGCTTCCTGTCCGCGACCAGGTCGTGCAGATCCTTGCGGAAGATCACGTCGTGGGGCTGTGGCGCGGAGTGGACCATGGCGACGTCGTCGAACTCGGTGTCGCGCAGCATGCCCATCACGGGCGTGATGCCGCTGCCGGCCGTCAGGTAGAGCACCTTGGCGGGCTTGGCCTGTGGCAGCACGAAGTCACCGGTCGCCTGGTCGAGCTGGATCAGCGTGCCCGGTTTCACCCTGCGGACCAGATGGTTGCTGACCTTGCCGTCCGGGATCGCCTTCACGGTGATCGTGACACGGCCGTCCTGGCGGTTCGTCGGCGAGGTGAGCGAGTAGGCACGCCACAGGCGCACCCCGTCGACGTCGACCCCGATCCGCACGTACTGACCTGCTGTGTGGCCGCGCCAGCCCCGTCCCGGCCTGATCACGATGGTCGCGGCGTCAGCCGTCTCGGGGTGCACGGCCTCGATGCGCCCCCGCAGGTCGGCGCCCGCACGCAGCGGGCTGACCAGGTCGAGGTAGTCCGACGGCAGCACCGGCGTCGTGACCATCTCCAGCAGTTTCCACGCCCTACTGCGGAGGGCTGCACTCGTCATGACTCCAGCTTGATGCGCCGCAGGGCGTAAAGTCCTGACCGTAGGACGTGAATCTGGTCGGCGGAATTGTTCGCAGGGAACAAAAGATGAGCCATGCAATCCGGAGGGCCACCGAACTGGCCCTCGATGAGACGACGGTCACCGCACTGCGGGCCGAACTGAGGACCACCGCCGACGAGGTCGTCCAGGCGATCATCGACGAGGTCCCTCCCTACGCCAACGCCCTTTCGGGCAGCATGGGCGGCACCATCCGCCGAGCCGTCCGCACCGCCCTGGGGCACTACCTGGACCTCGCGAGCGGGAACGCCACGGGCGGCGACGCCGGTGACGCGGCCTACGAGCTCGGCCGCGGCGAGGTGCGCGACGGCCGTTCGATGGACGCCCTGCTCAGCGCCTACCGCGTCGGCGCCCGCGTGGCCTGGCGATGCCTGGCCGCGGGCGCCGTACCCGCGGGTCTGCCCGCCGCCGAAGTCGCCAAGTTCGCCGAGCTGACCTTCGCCTACATCGACGAGCTCTCCGCCGCGAGCGCCGCGGGCCACGCCGACGAACTGGCCGCCCGGGGCCGGGCCCATGAGCGCCACCTGGAACAACTGGTCCGCGACCTCCTCTCCGGCGCGAGCCCGGATGTGCTGCTGGCCTCTGCTCAGCGGGCAGGGTGGCAGCCTCCGGTTTCACTGACCGCGGTCCTGCTGCCCGCCGCCGATGCCCGGCCTGCCTACCGTGTCCTCGACCCGAGCACCCTCGTCCTCGACGATCTGCCGGACGCCTTCGGCGTGCTGCTCGTCCCCGATGCCGACCGATCACATCTCCTGAGGCAGCTGACCGACCGCACCGTCGTGGTCGGCCCGGCCCGGCCATGGACTCGTGCGTCCGCCTCGTACGCACGTGCCGTACGCGCGCGCTCCCTCTCCTCCGACATTCGCGACACCGAGGAACATCTGCCCGAGCTGGTGCTGAGCGCCGACATGGACGCGTTCGCAGACCTGCGTGCCCGAGCCCTCGCACCGCTGCGGACCTTGCCCGTCGCGACCGCGCGGCGGCTGGAGGAGACGTTGCGGGCGTGGCTGCTGCACCAGGGCAGGCGGGAGGAGGTGGCGGCGGCGCTGTTCGTCCACCCCCAGACCGTCCGGTACCGGATGTCGCAGCTGAGGGAGCTGTTCCCGGACCTCGCATCGCCGCACCGGGTCCTCGAACTGACGCTGGCGGTCGGCCTTCGGGACAGCTGACAGAAACCTGCGCGTGAAGACCGGCATCCCTGCCGGTGCACCGAAACCGTCCCGTCCCGACGCCGGCCGACCGCTCGGCTCGCGGAACGGCCGCCCAGCCACCCCGCACGAGGTGGGACGTGGACTCGCCGAACCCAAATAGCAAGCATGAACCGCCCCTACGTTGCCACGATGCACCCCATGGATGTCGAGAACCTCAGCGGGCTTCAAGTGGACCGCGCGGAACCATCGGACTGGGCCGCGTTGGCCAAGATCGATTCCGTCGCGGCAGCAGGCGACCACGCACGACGGGACAGCATCCGGCGCTGGTGCGAACAGGGTGTGGTCGTCATGGCCCGAGACTCGTCGGGACCTTTGGGTTACAGCGCGCTCGAGTACAGCTTCTTCGAGCAGGGCTTCATCACCATGCTGATGGTCGCCCCCAGTGCCCGCCGACGGGGTGTGGGCGCACATCTCCTCACGGCCCTCGAGACCATCTGCACCACCGCGAAGCTGTTCACCTCGACCAATGTCTCCAACCACCCCATGCAGCAGCTACTACAACGCGCCGGCTGGCACCCCGTCGGTCTGCTCCACGGCCTCGACGAGGGAGATCCCGAACTCTTCTACCTCTGCCCGAGCACTCGACTCCGCGACGCCACGGTCATCGGAGGTTCAACAACACACTGAGACCCTGCTGGGCGAAGGCGAGAGCGTGCAAAGGTCGGAATCGGGGGCGTGGAGGGTGTTGCGGCGTTGGTGGTGTTCCCTGTCAAGTTCTTCTGTTCAGTCTCCGTGCGCGAGCAAGACTCACCTCGCGTCCGGGACTTGGCCGTGTCTGGCCAGCCTGTCCCTCAAACTGCGGTGCTCGCCGGTTACTGGCGCAGATTGGACTTTCGGCAGTGTCGGACGGCTCCCGATGTCCGTACCGTCGCTGCCGTGGACAGCATGGTGATCAAAAGTGGGACTCCGACCGGGACGGCTGTTTCTCCGCAGACCCTTGCTCCAGGGAGCCTTCTGACAGCGGCCGCGGTGACGGCCGCCGGCCTGAGCATGGTGAACCTGTGGTGGACTGTCCCGACTGCCATCGCTGCGTTCCTGGCCGGACGGTGGCCTGGACGGATGGCGCCCACCGTGCTCGCGCTGGTCGGGCTTCTCGCGGCCGGCGTCGTGGCATTGTCCGTCGCGCCTGCCTGGCTGCCGTTGGCCAGCCGGTTTGTCACAGTGGTGGTCGTCGCCACGATGCTGCCCTGGTTCGCGGGCCGGTTCTGGTGCCAGTATCAGCAGCTTGTCCGGGCCGGTTGGGAGCGTGCAGAACAACTGCAACGCGAACAGGAGCTGGTCGCTGAGCAGGCCCGACTGCGCGAGCGAGCGCGTATCGCGCAGGACATGCATGACGTATTGGGCCATGACCTCAGCCTGATCGCCTTATCGGCGGGTGCCCTGAAACTCGCGCCGGGTCTTGAAGAGCACCATCGAAGGGCCGCAGGTGACATCAGGGCCAAGGCGGCAGGTGCAGTGGAGCGTCTCGGCGAGGTGATCGGTGTCCTGCGCGAAGAGACCGGTGACGTGCCGACGGACCCTAACGGCTCCAGTCTGGCAGGCCTGATCGAAGAGGCCTCCGTGGCCGGCCTCGCGGTGAAGTTGTACACCGACGGCACGGCAGACGATCTGCCACCGGTAGCGGAGCGGGCGATTCATCGCGTCGTGCAGGAAGCGCTGACCAACGTTGCCAAGCACGCGCCCGGCGCGACGGTGACGGTCCAAGTGACGCATACGGCAACGGAATCAAGAGTCGTCGTAGAGAACGGCCCGTCATCATCCGCGGCCAACCTGCAGCCTCGGCCTCGGAGTGGGGGGCGTGGCCTCATCGGTCTCGAAGAACGTGTGCGCTTGGCCGGCGGTTCGGTCGACCATGGTCCGCGCGACGGAGGCTTTGCAGTCGCCGCGTGGATCCCGCACGCACCTGCGTCACAGCCGCCACGGCTCCTCGCTCCCGCGGGCTCCCGGACCGGCGGCCAGTTGCCGCAGGAACATCGCCGTGCTCGGCGCCGCGTCAGCCGGGCCCTGGTCGCTGCGATCATGGTGCCCCTGGTGACAGGAGCGGTGCTGAGCGGAGCACTCATGGGGTGGGAGACGCTGTCGGCGTCCCGGTCGGTCTTGGAACCTGGTGACTATTCCCGCCTGCGCGTAGGGCAAGATCGTTCTGAGGTGGAGCGTTTCCTGCCGGACCGGCAGACGAACTACCGACCGCCAACTGCCGAGCCGACAGGAGACGGCATAACGTGCGAGTACTACGCGATGACGGCCGACCGGTTCGACGACAGGTCCGGCGACGCTTACCGGCTGTGCTTCCGGGACGGCATCCTGATGTCCCTGGACGCGCTCACCCCATGAGTGCTCGATGATCCGGGTGCTGATCGCCGACGACGAGCCGATGATCCGGGCGGGAGTACGCGCCGTTCTTGCCTCGGATCCGGACATGGAGATCGTCGCCGAGGCCGGTGACGGACACGAGGCCGTGGAACTGGTTCGGCGTCACCGCCCTGCGGTAGCCGTACTGGATATCCGTATGCCGGGGCTGAACGGCATCGACGCGGCGGCGGAGATCCGCAGTACCGCGCCCAACACAGGCGTCGTCATGCTGACGACGTTCGGTGAGGACGACTACATCCTGCGAGCACTCGGTGGTGGCGCCACCGGCTTCCTGATCAAATCGGGCGAGCCCGAGGAACTGATCACCGGGGTCCGGGCGGTGGCCGACGGCGCCGCCTATCTGTCACCGAAGGTCGCGTCCCGGGTTGTCGCGCACCTCGCCGCGACGGGCGCGGGCACCCTCGCCGGCCGGCGCTCCGCCGCCCGCGCCCGAGTCGACTCCCTGACCGCCCGGGAACGGGAGGTACTGGCCTTCCTCGGCAGTGGGCTGTCCAACGGGCAGATCGCCCGGCGTCTGCATGTGGTGGAGGGGACCGTGAAAGCCCATGTGAGTTCCATCCTGGCGAGGCTGGGCGTGGACAACCGCGCCGCTGCCGCGGTCGTTGCCCACGAGGCCGGGATCGTTCCTGCGCCATCCCAGACGTGATGCCGCCCGCTGAGCCAGCGGCAGGACCGTGAGCAGTACGGCCACCACCACCGTGGCGCCGAGGATCGCGCCAGCGAGTACATCGTGCGGATAGTGGACCCCCACCAAGACACGCAGCAGCGCAGCGGCCCCGGCCAGCGGCAGCGTGGCTGCGGCAAGGCGCGGCCGAAGCACGACCATGCCGACGGCCATCCCGGCGGCCAGGGTGGCGTGGTTGCTCGGGAAGGACCAGTCTCCCGCGCCAGGGCATTCCGCGATGAGGTCGGCCCCCGTGCGCAGCGCGCGGCAAGGTCGCTCCTCGTCCACCACCAGCTTCACTGCTTCACTCACCGCGTAGGCCGCGACGGTGCCGAAACCGGTCACCACCGATCCGGCGGCCCCTCGTAGATCTTTGCGGCGGACTGCTGTCCACCATGTCCAGGCCAGCAACATTCCGAGAAGCACCAGAGTGCCCTCTGTGGCTAATTCCAGGAGCGGGCCCAGCCACGACGGCGCATCTGCCACCGTCCGAGTCACCGACCGGTACGCGGACGCCGATGCTCCCCCAGTGACCTGGACGGCACCGGCTTCACCCAGCCCACCCGGGGAAAGCCAGACGACCGCTCCCGCCCCCATACCCAAGACGCCCAAAGCGCCAAGCAGCCGGCCAGCTCTGATCTTCTCTCGTGGTTCTTGTTCCATGGGCCTGAACGTAGAAGCGGGGACAGCCAGGAACCCGAGCCGAACGGCAACAGCGACCCCTGCCGATCGTCAGGGTTGACGGGTAAGGAAACCCTCGCCGTCCCAGCCCGACCCACTACAGCCGATCGTGTGGATGACCCAGGGCCTGCTGGTGAGACGGGAGCAGACCCTGCGGCTTCAGCCCCGTCAGGTTGTGGATTCCGGAAACGGGATGACGTTGTCCGAGACAAGAGCCCGTTCTGCTTGCCCGTCGTTCTCTTGAGTGCGCACGGCACTCGCGATGGCGAGCCTGGTCACCTGCTGGCGAAGTTCATCGACCTCGGCCTTCTGGTCGGCGATGGTCCTCTTCAGCTTGGTGACTGTTTCCCGGAGCCGTTTCTCGACTTCCGGGACCTGTGGTGTCTCAATGCTGACGCGCTCATGGAACCCGCTTTTCAGGTCGACGTGTCGTTTGAGCAGGGCCAGGCGGTGGACGCCAGCCTCGACGGCGAGGGAGACCGCGGTGAAGCTGCCGTTGGAGGCGGTGGCCTGTCCGGCCAGGAGCCGGTCCATGGCCCCGCGGATGCGGGCGCGCTCGTCGGCGCGTTCGCGCAGGAGACGCGCGTGGGTGTCGGTGCGGACAGTGTTGCCGCAGCCGGGCTGGCAGGGGTACTGATGCGGCGCCTTCCCTGCGTGCGTCGGGGCCGGAGACCTTCTCGCCGGCCGCGACGCGGGCGTGTAACCGGGCGGCGGTGTCGGCGGCGGCCAGGGCCGTTTCGACGTCGAGGATGGTGTGGACGCCGCGCCTGCTGCGGGTGAAGCGGGCGGGGAACTCGATGCCGGATCCGAACCGCTGGCAGGAGTACTTCGAGAACCTCTACCACCTGGTCCGTGAGTTCCCGGCGGACCAGGCCCGTGCGCGGACGGAACTGTGGAGGCTCCCAAGCCCATGATGTGTTGTCACCCTCCGCCGGAGTGAGCACGAGCTCCTTGAAAGGCCCCGCCGGATCATGACGCGCCCAGGCGGGGCCTTACCGAGGAAGCGGCGAGAAGTCTGCTGCGACGCCACCCGTCAGCCTTGCGCTTGATGACGGTGAACGGGCAAACGTCTTCGCCACGTGAACTCGGTTCACTGAGCCGCCGCGCCAGTCGTGTTTCGGCTACCCGGCTCGGCACACGCCGGCGCACGCGCCGCGGAGTACGAGGTGGCGGCCACCGTACTCCGCGGGCATGATCGCCAAGGCGTCAGGGCCTCATCTCGTACGCCCCCGAAAGCGCCTCCACGCGCTGCCAGACCCGCTCCGAACGCGCCCCGTCGACGACCGGGCGCCGGACCGCGCCGAGCGCCCAGAGTTGCTGTTCCTCGGTCGCGGAGTCCTTGCCGTGCAGTTCGACGGCGTGGGCGGAGAAGTCGCGCACGAGCACGGCGAACAACTCGTCGAGCACGTCCTCGTCGAGGTCCGACAGGGCTGCCTGCTCCAGGACCAGCTGCCCGTGGACGACGAGCGCGAAGAGCTGCCCGACGGAGAGGAGCAGGTCGAGATCCCGGCTCTGCTTCTCGTCGGGCGCGGCCTTGAGCACGAACTCACAGAGCGCGTCGGCCTGTTCGCGGAACCGGGCGACGTTGGGCAGGTGGGCGTACGTGTCGAAGGCCGGCCGCCAGTCGTGGAAGCGCACCGAGCCGAGACCCCGGGCCGGCCCCTGCCGGAAGAGGAAGACGTCGTCGGCCGCGTCGAGCCGGGTGGGGACGGGCTCGTACGCCACCGGGTCGAGGAGGTGGTTGCGCATGAACTTGAGGATCAGCGCCAGGTTGACGTGGACGGTGCCCTCCAGCTTCGGCAGGCCGCGGATCTCGACGGCGGCCTGGGCGAAGTAGTTGTCCTTCTCGAAGCCCTTGGCGGCGATGACGTCCCACATCAGGTCGATGACCTTCTCGCCCTCGGTGGTCACCTTCATCTTCGTCATCGGGTTGAAGAGGAGGTAGCGGCGGTCGTCGGGGCCCGCGGTGCGGAAGTAGTCGACGGCCCGGTCGCTGAACAGCTTCATCCCGACGAGCCGGACGTACGCGTCGGTCAACTCCCGCCGCACGTGCGGGAAGGCGGTGACGGGACGGCCGTAGAGTATGCGGTTCTGCGCGTGGGTGACGGCCTCGTACATCGCGTGCTCGCAGATGCCGATCGAGGCGGTGCAGAGGTTGAACTTGCCGACGTTGACGGTGTTGAGGGCGGCGTCGAAGGCGGCGCGGCCGGTGTGCAGGACGTCGTCCGGGGCGACGGGGTAGTCCTCGAGGCGGAACTCGCTGACGAACTTCGAGGAGTCGACGACATTCTTGACCAGGTGGTACGCCGGGTGGCGGCTGTCGGCGGCGAAGAAGACGTAGCCGTCGGGGCCCTCGATGTCGGTGCGGCGGCCGAAGACCGAGACGAGCCCGGCGGCGTTGCCGTTGCCGATGTAGTACTTGGAGCCGGTGGCCCGGAAACCGCCCGTGCCGTCCGGCTCCAGGAGCATGTCGGTGGAGTAGATGTCGGCGCCGTGCGCCTTCTCGGACAGACCGAAGGCGAACACCTCGCCCTGGGAGAGCAGTTCGGCGGCGCGGGCACGGGCGGCGGGGTTGTCGCTCTGCCAGACCGGCCCGAGTCCGAGGATGGTGACCTGCCAGGCGTACCAGTAGTCGAGGCCGTAGAAGCCGAGTATCTCGTTGAGGGCGGCGATGCGGGCGGTGTCCCAGCGCTTGTCGCCCTCGCCCTCCGCGGCGGCGGAGGCGGGCGTGAGGAACGTCGCGAACAGCCCTTCCTCGGCGGCGAAGGCGAGGAAGTCGCCGAGCCAGGCACGAGTCCGGTAGTCCTCGATCAGTCGGCGCTTGCCTCGTTCCTCGAACCAGTCGACGGTGGCGCGCAGCAGCCTGCGGGTCTCCGGGTCGAAGTGCGCGGGGTCGTAGGTCCGCGGGTTGAAGAGCAGCGCGTCGGTCATGAGTGCCGCCTTTCGGTTGAGGGATGAGGGTGAGACGAACGCATGTCCCGGGTCATGTCTGGGATACGTTCTGGGGGCACGTTCTGGGATTGCGTTCTGGGGCCGGCTCGGCCGGTCAGTGACCGGGGGCGAAGCCGGCGAGGGTGGCGAGGACGTCGTCGAGCCAGGCGATCATCATGCGCTCGTACGCGATGCCGCCGCGCAGTACGACGTGCTGGAGTTCCCGTTCGGCGTCGATCGGGCCGTCCGCCGGAGGGTCCCCGAAGTCGCGGGCCGCGCCCGCGAGGTAGTGGTCCAGGCGGTCCGTGTGCGTCTGCCGGTGTCGCTCGACCTCACTGATCAGGACGGCCGGGTCGTCGAAGGCGGCGCCGCGGATCTTCACCGCGAGGTCGTGCCGGACGCTGTCGGGCTCGGTCGGCTCGTGGAGCCACGCGGAGAGCGCGTCCCGTCCGGGCCCTGCCACGGAGTACTCCTTCTTGTCCGGGCGCCCGTACTGCGGGACCTCGCGGACGTCGACCCAGCCGTCGCTCTCCATCCGCTTGAGTACGCGGTAGATCTGCTGGTGGGTGGCGGTCCAGAAGTACCCGATGGACCGCTCGAACCGCCGGGCCAGCTCATAGCCGGAGCCCGGCTTCTCCAGCAGGGAGACGAGGATTGCGTGCTCGAGCGCCATGCGCACGATCTTGCTATGCACCTCGTTGCATAGCAACGCCGTGGCGGTGAGACACCGCTCACCCGGTGCGGTCACATGGACCAGTGGCAGGCCTGTTCTGCGCCAGGGGCATGCGGTGTCGGACGAGGTGCGGGTGCTTCTGGGCGAAGCTAATAGCAAGATCGTGCGCATGGCGCTCGAGCACGCAATCCTCGTCTCCCTGCTGGAGAAGCCGGGCTCCGGCTATGAGCTGGCCCGGCGGTTCGAGCGGTCCATCGGGTACTTCTGGACCGCCACCCACCAGCAGATCTACCGCGTACTCAAG
>NZ_LIRK01000014.1 GCF_001419765.1 Streptomyces torulosus | reverse complement strand
AGGCGGAACGGGGGGTTGTGGTGGGGGCGGGGAGGTCAGCCGTGGCCGTTCGGGGTGCTGCCCGATCCCGGCCTCGTCGCCCTGATGACGACGCTGGCCGCGCTGGGGCCCGCGGCGGAGCTGTACCGGGCGGGGGCGCGGCCACGCGGAGCGGCCGTGATCGCCGCGCTGCTCGCTCTGGCGACGGTCACCGTGCTCGTGGCCGCGTTGGTGACCTGGGCCTTTCCGGCCCTGACCGCGTCGCGAGGGGCCGCCCTCGCCGTCGGCCACCTCGTGGCGCCGCCGGCCGGGGTGGCGGTGCCGGCCCGGTTCCTCGGCAGGGAGGCGAAGGGCTGACGTCGGGCCGGCCCGGTAGGACGGTCGCAGCCGCGCGCATCAGACGGCCCCCGTCGCGGCGTACCGGCAGCCTTCGAGGCGGCGGTACCACCACACGTCGGGGCGCCACTCCCGGCGTACGTCGGCGAAAGGGTCGGGAAGGGTGCGGTCCAGGTAGCCCGCGTCGAAGGCGGCGACCAGGCGCCCCAGCTCGGTGCGGGGCCGCAGCGGCAGGCCGCGCAGAACGGTGCCGAGGACGTCACGCGCGTGCCGCACGTCCAGGAGCGAGCAGCCGCGGCACGCGCAGTCCTCCAGGAACGGATAGCGGGGCCGGCGGCCGGGAGGCGTGAGGAACGCACGGTAGCGCCGGAGCGCGCGATCGGTGACGCCCGGGAAGACATTGTAGTGGTTCGACAGGGCCTCGAACCGGTGGACGGCGAGGCTGGTGCGGGCCGAGAGGCCGTGGATGCGGTCCGGTGAGGGCGTGTCCCACCTGAACGGACGGTGTCGTACGCGCCGTGCCGCGCGCAGTGCGCCGGGCCGGTTACGCGGCATCGGCCTTTCGGTGGGCGGTGGACACGTCGAGGTATGTGGTCATGAGCACATCATGACGCAACCTCGCGGCACATGACACGTGATGCACGGCGTATCACGCATGGCGCATGGAACGGACGAGCCTCGGCGCGCCCTGCGGCACGGATTCCTGCTCGTGCGCCCCTTGGGCCGGACGGCCCTCAGACGGCCCAGGGCCAGTGAGACACCATGGGGCCGACGGTCCACGACCGTCGGCCTCATGCGCCGTAACAGCGGGAAACCCGCTCTGACCTGCCCTTACAGCACCGGCAGGTTCTTCCTCAGCTCGAACGCCGTCACCTCGGAGCGGTACTCCTCCCACTCCTGCTTCTTGTTGCGCAGGAAGAAGTCGAAGACGTGCTCGCCGAGGGTTTCCGCGACGAGGTCGCTGCGCTCCATGAGGGCCAGACCCTCGCCGAGGTTCTGGGGGAGCGGCTCGATGCCCATCGCGCGGCGCTCCGCGTCGGAGAGGGCCCAGACGTCGTCCTCGGCGCCCGGCGGGAGCTCGTAGCCCTCCTCGATGCCCTTGAGGCCGGCGGCCAGCAGGAGCGCGTACGCCAGGTACGGGTTCGCGCCCGAGTCCAGGGAGCGGACCTCGACGCGCGCCGAGCCCGTCTTGCCGGGCTTGTACATGGGGACGCGGACCAGGGCCGAGCGGTTGTTGTGGCCCCAGCAGATGTACGAGGGGGCCTCGCCGCCGGCGCCGGCGGTGCGCTCGGTGCCGCCCCAGATGCGCTTGTAGGAGTTCACCCACTGGTTCGTCACCGCGGAGATCTCGGCCGCGTGCTTCAGCAGGCCCGCGATGAAGGAGCGGCCCACCTTCGACAGCTGGTACTCCGCGCCGGACTCGTAGAACGCGTTCCGGTCGCCCTCGAAGAGGGAGAGGTGCGTGTGCATGCCCGAGCCGGGGTGCTCCGAGAACGGCTTCGGCATGAAGGTCGCCTGGACGCCCTGCTCCAGCGCCACCTGCTTCATGACCAGGCGGAACGTCATGATGTTGTCGGCCGTCGACAGCGCGTCGGCGTAGCGCAGGTCGATCTCCTGCTGGCCGGGGGCGCCCTCGTGGTGGGAGAACTCGACCGAGATGCCCATCGACTCCAGCATGGTGATCGCCTGGCGGCGGAAGTCCATGCCGACGTTCTGGGGGGTGTGGTCGAAGTAGCCCGAGTTGTCGGCCGGGGTGGGACGGGAGCCGTCGAGCGGCTTGTCCTTCAGCAGGAAGAACTCGATCTCGGGGTGCGTGTAGAAGGTGAACCCCAGGTCGGACGCCTTGGCCAGGGCGCGCTTGAGGACATAGCGCGGGTCGGCGAAGGACGGCGAGCCGTCCGGCATCAGGATGTCGCAGAACATCCGGGCCGTGCCCGGGGCCTCCGCGCGCCACGGCAGGACCTGGAACGTAGACGGGTCCGGCTTGGCGATCATGTCGGACTCGTACACCCGGGCGAAGCCCTCGATGGCCGAGCCGTCGAAGCCGATGCCCTCGTCAAACGCCTGTTCCAGCTCGGCAGGGGCCACGGCCACGGACTTCAGGAAGCCCAGCACGTCCGTGAACCACAGGCGTACGAAACGGATGTCGCGCTCCTCCAAGGTACGGAGCACGAACTCCTGCTGCTTGTCCATCTTCCGCTTCCACCCATTCCTTGCTGGTCAGGCCGTCCTGCTCCCGAGCGACGGGATGCGGTCGGGCGTCTGAGCATCCCACCACAACACCATTTCACGCGTGTTGCGCACCTTGATCGGCGGACCGACCACGGGCTGAACGGCGGGCGTACGGCAGATGTACCGCGCGCTGCGCCGCTCAACCGCTCTGCTGCCCATCTTGCCTGCTCGCGCGCCCTCGCGTAACGCCCGCGGCGTCCGGTATACGGCCGCGGCCGTACCCGTCCGTAACGCCCTGGTCATAACCGCGCGCCCCTCGCGCCCCGCGCGCGACCATGGGAGGCGGGATCCCTCGTTTACGAGAGGGAGCCCATCAAATTACGATCAGCTGGTCCTACTGTCCCATCCGCCTCATCCCCCACTAAGGACTCAACCCATGGCCGCCAAGAACACCAGCAGCGCGGCGCGCAAGGCGCGCATCGAGGAGATGCGCCGTGCCGAGCGCTCCCGTGAGCGCCGGAACCGGATCCTCGTGATCGGCGCCAGCGTGGTGATAGTCGCCGGCCTCGTCGTCGGCGGCACGGTCCTGATCCGCTCGCAGGCGGACAACGACGGCGCCGACAGCGCCTCGGCGAGCGACGCCAAGGGCAAGGGCAAGTTCACGACGGACGCGGACGGCGTCAAGACGTGGAGCACCAAGCTCACCCAGAACCACGTCACCAAGTCGGTGACCTACCCGATGACGCCCCCGGTCGGCGGCGACCACAACCCGGTCTGGCAGAACTGCAACGGCGACGTCTACGACAAGGCGATCAAGAACGAGAACGCCGTGCACTCCCTGGAGCACGGCGCGGTCTGGGTGACGTACAACGGCAAGGCCTCCGAGGCGGACGTCAAGGCACTCGCGGCCAAGGTCAAGAAGACCCCGTACACGCTGATGAGCCCGGTCGAGGACCAGAAGGACCCGATCATGCTCAGCGCCTGGGGCCACCAGCGCACGGTGACCAGCGCCACCGACCCGAACGTGGACAAGTTCTTCCAGAAGTTCGTCCAGGGCCAGCAGACGCCCGAGCCGGGTGCCGCCTGCACCAACGGCATTTCCTGACGACGGCCGAACGCGATCTGGAACAGTGGGACAGATGAAGCACATCGGTTGGATCGCCTCCGGGGCCGCGGCGGTACTCGTCGCGGCCGGGGCGATCACGTACGCGGTCGCCGACGGCGACGACCCCGGGCTGAAGGCCCCCGCCACGGACTCCGCGGACGCGGGGTTCGCCCGGGACATGGCGGTCCACCACCAGCAGGCCGTCGAGATGTCGTACATCGTCCGTGACCGCACGGACGACGAGGAGATCCGGCGGCTCGCGTACGACATCGCGCAGACCCAGGCCAACCAGCGCGGCATGATGATCGGCTGGCTCGACCTGTGGGGTCTGCCGAAGGTGTCGTCGCAGAAGCCGATGGCCTGGATGGGCATGGGTGACATGGCCTCCGGCGAGGACGGCTCCCTGATGCCCGGCATGGCGACCGACGCCGAGATGGCGAAGCTCGGCAAGCTCAACGGCAAGCAGGCCGAGATCTTCTTCCTCCAGCTGATGACCGACCACCACAAGGGCGGCATCCACATGGCGGAGGGCTGCGTCGCCAAGTGCACGGTCGGCGTGGAGAAGAAGCTGGCCCAGGGCATGGTCAACGCCCAGGAGTCCGAGATCTCGCTGATGACGGACCTGCTGAAGGCCCGGGGAGCCGCACCCCGCCCGTAGGACGACACCCGCCCGCGTCCCCACCGGCCCGCCCGACACCACGTCGGGCGGGCCGACGGCTGTGACACGACGGGCCCGGTCCACCGCCTCCGGCCCGTCCGGCGACAACCACCGCCGCCGGCCCGTCCGGCGACAACCACCGCCGCCGGCCCGTCCGGTCACATCCTCCGCCGCCGACCCATCCGGCCCCGTCCACCGCCCCCTGCCGCGTCCGGCAGTTCAGCACCTCGGTGCTTCGGCGGTCATGACGCCTCGGGGACGTATGCCGCAAATCCCTTGCGCATACGGTTCCTTGGGGTGTCGATACGTTCGCTTGGGGGCTTCTTGGCCCAGCCGTGCCCCGAGCCATTCCCTGGCATGAACGGTTCATCGCGAGAGTGGCCGAGGTCGAGTGATCCACACGCATCCACCGGATCCGCTCGGCCCACCCCACCCACTCGCGACGAACCGCATCCCAGGGGGTTCATCCATGAGATCCACGAGGTCACGGCGTGCCGCGCTGCGCGCCGGCGCGAGCCTGGCCACGGCACTGCCCCTGCTCGCCGGCGCGCTGACGCTGGGCGCGCCCACGGCGCAGGCCGCGCCCCACCCCGGCCGGGACGCCCTGCGGGGGACGAGGCCCGCGTGGGCCACCGCCCAGGCCGACCGGGGAGCCGCCGCCGACAGTTCCTCCCTCTCCCTCCGCGTCTATCTGGCCGGCCGGGACGCCGACGGGCTGGCCGCCTACGCCAAGGCCGTCTCGGACCCGTCGTCGGCGTCGTACGGCAGATATCTGAGCGCCGCGCAGGCGCGGGCACGCTTCGGCGCGACCCCCGCGCAGGTCTCGGCCGTGAAGTCCTGGCTCGAGGGGGCCGGGCTGCGGATCACCGGCACGACCCGGCGCTATGTCACGGTCACCGGTGAAGTGGCGGCCGCCGAGCGGGCCTTCGGCACCCAACTGCACAACTACCGCAAGGAAGGCCACACCTATCGCGCGCCCACCACGACGGCCTCCGCACCGGCCACGCTGAACGGCGCCGTCCTCACCGTCACCGGCCTGGACACGGCACCCCACCGGGCCACCCACGACGACCAACTGCCGCCGCCGGGCGCCGTGTTCCGCAACGCCGGGCCGTTCTCCTCGTACTACGGTTCGAACATCGCGAGCACCCTGCCGGACGCGTACGGCAAGGAGATCCCGTACGCCGTGAAGGGCTACACCGGCCGGCAGTTGCGGGCCGCGTACGGCGCGGGCCGGTACACCGGCAAGGGGGTGCGCGTCGCCATCACCGACGCGTACGCCTCCCCGACCATCGCCGCGGACGCGGCCGCCTACGCGGGCCGGCACGGCGACGCGCCCTACGCCGCAGGCCAGTTGCGGCAGGTCCTGCCGAAGAACTACACCCACACCGACGACTGCCAGGCGTCCGGCTGGTACGGCGAGGAGACCCTCGACGTCGAGGCCGTGCACGCGGTCGCGCCGGACGCGCGGATCACCTATGTGGGCGCCTCGTCCTGCCAGGACGACGACCTGCTCGACGCGCTCGGCACGATCGTCGACGGCCACCTCGCCGACATCGTCTCCAACTCCTGGGGCGACATCGAGGCCCACCAGACGCCGGACCTCGCGGCCGCCTACGACCAGGTGTTCCAGCTGGGCGCGGTCGAGGGCATCGGCTTCTACTTCTCCTCCGGCGACAACGGGGACGAGGTCGCCAACACCGGGACGAAGCAGGTCGACACCCCGGCGAACTCGGCGTGGGTCACGGCGGTCGGCGGTACGTCCCTGGCGGTCGGCAGGAACGACACGTATCTGTGGGAGACCGGCTGGGGCACGCTCAAGGCGACGCTCGCGGACGACGGCGGGAGTTGGGCGGGCTTCCCCGGCGCCTTCACCTCAGGCGCGGGCGGCGGCACCAGCAGGACGGTCGCCGAGCCGTTCTACCAGCGGGGTGTCGTCCCGCACGCCCTCGCCACGGCCAACAGCGCGGCCGGCAACCGCGTCGTCCCCGACATCGCGGCGATCGCCGACCCCAACACCGGTTTCCTGGTCGGGCAGACGCAGTCCTTCCCCGACGGGTCGCAGCGGTACAGCGAGTACCGGATCGGCGGCACCTCCCTCGCCGCGCCGGTCATCGCGGCCGTCCAGTCCCTCGCCCAGCAGGCCCGCGGCGGTCGGCCGCTCGGCTTCGCCAACCCGGCGATCTACGCCCGCTACGGCACCAAGGCGTACCACGACGTGACGGACACCCCCCTGGGCGCCGGCACGGGTCTGGCCGTGGCCCGCGTCGACTACGCCAACACCTACGACGCCTCCGAGGGGATGACCACGTCCGTGCGCACGCTCGGCCGGGACAGCTCCCTGACGGCGGTACACGGCTACGACGACGTGACGGGCGTGGGATCGCCCGCGCGGGGTTACGTGGAGTCGTACGTCCGGTGAGGTGAGCGAAGCGCGGTGGGGTGCCCTTACCCCGGACGCCCGTACACGGGGCGCCCCACCCGCCACCGTCGCGCGCGCATGGTCCATTGACATATGCCAGCCCGGGGAGAACCGTGGGGAGGAGAACGCGACAGTCCCGGAAGGCTCTGCCGCACAGCCGAGCAGCACAGGAGGCTGAGCGGAATGACACGACTGACGGGTAAGCGGCTGGCTACGGCGCTCGGCGCCGGTGCGGCCGCCATCGCGCTGAGCCTGGGCAGTGCCGCGGGCGTCGCCAACGCCGATCCCCCGTTCAAGTGCCAGAACGGCGGTGGCAACACCCCCAAGGGCAACTGCAACGGCAACGGCCTCGACGTGGTGAACCCCGGTGGGAACGCCCCGGGTGGCTTCAACAAGTGATCAGGAGGAGAACCGCCGCGGTGCGCAGGCGCCGCGGTCTCTCCGTGTCGGGGCCCCCGCACGCGAGGGCCGGCCTCACCGCTCCCGCGCGGCCAGGTCCGCCAGCACGCGGTGCAGCGGCTCCGAGGCGCGGCGGCGGTACTCCTGGATCGCCCAGCCGTTCCCGTCGGGGTCGGTGAAGTACATGAACGTGGCACCGTCGTCGGGGGCGTACTGGACGGGCTCGGAGACGTCGAGCCCTCGTTCGACGAGTTCGGCGCGGGCGGCCTTGATGTCGGCGACGCAGAGCTGGAGGCCCTGGTAGGAGCCGGGGGCCGGCTTGGGGCCTGGGGCCATCTCCCAGATCATGTCGCCCAGCGCGATCGAGCAGCCTGAGCCCGGCGGCGTCAGCTGGACGATGCGCATGCCGGGCATGACCTCCTGGTCGATGTCGACGTGGAAACCGACCTTGTCCCGGTAGAAGTCCCGGGCCCGGTCGATGTCGGTCACGGGCAGCGGGAGCACTTCGAGCGAGATGTCCATCTGGTCCTCCAGGTCGCCGTCGACGGGAGCGCGGAAGCGCCGCACGCCAGGGGCGCACGCCTTCAGCGCGCACATCACGCGAACCGCCGGCGCGTCCGACTGAACGGTTCTCCCTCACCGAAGCGGAAATCCACGCGGGGCGCCACCGGGTCGGGGCGATAAGGGGGCGATACGGGG
>NZ_LIRK01000139.1:22823-23026 GCF_001419765.1 Streptomyces torulosus | reverse complement strand
CAGGCCCTCGGCCTGAACCTCGGCGACCTGTTGTCCCTGGCCGGCGACGAACTGACGCGCCGTACGACCACATCCCTGAGGCGCCGTACACCCACGTCGGTCACCCGCCGAACCTCCACGTCCTCGACGCGCCGCGCGACGACCACCGGCTCCCCGCACAACGGCCTCTGCCTGGTGGCCTGAAGCGCCCCTCCGCGCCCCCG
>NZ_LIRK01000139.1:0-22804 GCF_001419765.1 Streptomyces torulosus | reverse complement strand
GCCACCGCCTCCGCCGCGGTGAACACCTTGTCGCGGTCCATGTCGGCCCGCAGGTCCGCCACGTCATGGTGGGTGTGCCGGGCCAGCACCTCCTCGACCTGGGCCCGGATCCGCGCCATCTCCTTGGCCTGGAGGGCGAGGTCCGACACCGTTCCGCGGCTGCCCCCGCTGGCCGGCTGCCCCAGCAGCACGCGCGCGTGCTCCAGCACATACCGCCGTCCCGGGTCCCCGCCCGCGAGCAGCACCGCGGCCGTGGACGCCGCCTGCCCCACGCAGACCGTCGAGATCGGCGCCCGCACGAACGACATCGTGTCGTAGATCGCCATCAGCGAAGTGAACGATCCGCCCGGCGAGTTGATGTAGATCGCGATCTCGCTCTCGGGCGCCGAAGACTCCAGATGCAGCAGCTGCGCGATGACGACGTTCGCCACCCCGTCGTCGATCTCCGTGCCCAGGAAGATGATCCGCTCGGACAGCAGCCGGCTGTACACGTCGTACGACCGCTCGCCCTGCGGGGTCCGCTCCACCACGTTCGGAATCGTGTACGTCCCCATCACTGCAGTCCCATCCGTCGCCGGGAGGAGGCCGGGCGGACGTCGTCGAGCGACTCGACGACCCGGTCGACCATCCCGTACTCCCTCGCCTGCTCTGCCGTGAACCAGCGGTCCCGGTCGCCGTCCCTGGCGATCGTCTCCGGGGTCTGGCCGGTGTGCTCCGCGGTGATCCGCTCGATGGCCCGCTTGGTGAACTCCAGGTTCTCCGCCTGGATCTCGATGTCGGCGGCGGTGCCCCCGATGCCCGCCGACGGCTGGTGCATCATGATCCGTGCGTTGGGCAGCGCGAACCGCTTGCCGCGCGTGCCCACGGTCAGCAGGAACTGGCCCATGCTCGCCGCGAAACCCATGACGAGGGTCGACACGTCGTTCGGGATCAGCCGCATCGTGTCGTAGATGGCGAGCCCCGCCGTCACCGAACCGCCGGGACTGTTGATGTACAGGCTGATGTCGGTGCGCGGGTCCTCCGCCGACAGCAGCAGCAACTGCGCGCAGACCCGGTTGGCGGATACCTCGTCGACCTGGGTGCCGAGGAACACGATCCGCTGCCCGAGCAGCTGCGCGGCGAGATGGTCGTCGAAGCGGGAGGGCGGGGTGTCGCCCTCCTCCGCGCGCGGAGCGAGCGACGGGGCCCAGCCGGTGATCAGGGGAGCCATGCATCCTCCAGGTGAGTGACGCGGCCACTGTGGCCGCCTGCCTCCACTCTTCCCGGAGACCGCCTCCCACCTGGACTTTCTCTGCCCGCGGCAGATTCGCCGACAGCAGAGCCGCACCGGTTTCGAGGCGCGCCGCGTGATTTGTGCCCGCGCCGCCGATGAGTTTCCGCATCAGGATCGGTCGACAGGGATGACGACACATCCCGCCCGAGGAGGCACACATGTCCAGCGACGGTTTCACCACCTGCCTGTGGTTCGACGGCCAGGCCGAGGAAGCGGCCGCCCACTACGTCTCGATCTTCAAGAACTCCCGGCTGGGCCGGGTCACCCACGTCCCCGAGAGCGCGCCGCTCCCGGCCGGCGCCGTCCTCGCCGTCGAATTCGTGGCCAACGGCCAGCGGTTCCTCGCTCTCAACGGCGGCCCCATGTACAAGTTCACCGAGGCGATCTCCTTCCAGATCTTCTGCGCGGACCAGGATGAGGTCGACCACTACTGGAGCAAGCTGACCGAGGGCGGCGGCGAGCCGGGTCCCTGCGGATGGCTCAAGGACAGGTTCGGCGTGTCCTGGCAGGTCATCCCCACCCGGCTCATGGAGATGATCAGCGACCCCGACCCGCAGCGGGCGTCCCGGGCGAACGCGGCGATGATGTCGATGGGCAAGCTGGACATCGCCGCCCTGGAGAAGGCGTACGCGGGCGAGTAGCGACCGGCGCGGGGTGCCCCCACCCTGGTGCGCGGTTCTCCCGAAAGGGCGCGCACCAGGGCACACACCACATCCTCGCTGTTTCTTTACTTACTCCGGGTAGCGGCGATCAAGGGGCCCGATGAGGCTTTCCTGTGCACCATCCGTCACCGGAGGAACAGTGAACGTCTCCCTCAGCACCTGGCTGCTCACCGTCGTGGCCCTGTGCGTGCTGGTCGCCGTCGACTTCTTCATCGGCCGCAAACCCCACGACGTGTCGATCAAGGAAGCCGGGATCTGGTCGGCCGTCTGGGTCGCCCTGGCCATCGCGTTCGGCCTCGGTCTGCTGGCCTTCGGCGGCGGGAAACCCGCCGGGGAGTTCTTCGCGGGGTTCATCACCGAGAAGTCGCTGAGCGTCGACAACCTCTTCGTCTTCGTGCTGATCATGGCGAAGTTCGCGGTGCCCTCGCAGTACCAGCAGCGCGTCCTGATGATCGGCGTCCTCATGGCGCTGGTGCTCCGCGCCGTGTTCATCGCGGCCGGCGCGGCGATCATCTCCAGCTTCTCGTGGGTCTTCTACCTCTTCGGCGCCTTCCTCGTCTGGACCGCCTGGAAGCTCGTCCAGGACGCCCGCAAGGACAGCCATGACGAGGAGTACGAGGAGAACAAGCTGCTCAAGGCCGTCGAGAAACGATTCGGCGTGGCCGACCGCTATCACGGCACCAAGCTGTGGGTGGAGGAGAACGGCAAGCGCGTGATGACGCCGATGCTCGTCGTGATGCTGGCGATCGGCTCCACCGACGTCCTCTTCGCCCTCGACTCGATCCCCGCGATCTACGGCCTCACCCAGGACCCGTACATCGTCTTCACCGCCAACGCCTTTGCCCTGATGGGCCTGCGCCAGCTGTACTTCCTCATCGGCGGCCTCCTGAAGAAGTTGGTCCACCTCTCCTACGGCCTGTCGATCATCCTCGGCTTCATCGGCGTCAAACTCGTCCTGCACGCGCTGCACGAGTCCGGCGTCCACGTCCCCGAGATCTCGATCCCCTTCTCCCTCGGGTTCATCGTCCTGGTCCTCGGTGTGACGACCGCGACGAGCCTGTGGGCGACGCGGAACCAGCGGCAGGCCCTGCCCGCCGACGAGGGCCCCGACCCCGACCCCGAGCAGGCCTCCCAGCAGGCCTGAGCAGCACCCAGCAGGCCTGAGCAACGGACCCCGCCCGGGTCAGGACCAGCCCGACGGCCGGGCTAGGACCGTGCCTCGGCGATGGCCCGGGTGATCTCGCGGGCCATCCGCGTGACCCCGGGGGAGCGCACCGGACACGGCCGCGGCTTCGACGTCGTCGGGGCCAGGCAGAAGTGCAGCAGGTCCTTGTCGTGGTGAACGGCCGTGCGGCCCCGGTCAGGCTGGGTGCAGTAGCCGTCGTGCGCGCGCTCGTACGCGGTGCACGGCAGGTACTGCGCCCATGTGTAGCGCCCGGACGCCGGGCTCACGGCCTTGCCGGCGTCGGCGACGAGGTCACCGGAGGCCCCGGCCTGCTTCTCGTAGAGGGCGTTCACCCGGCGGACCCGGTCCGGGGTCATCGGGTCCGGCCCCTGGAGCACCCACACGATGGTCGGCCGACGCGTGCCGCCCGCCCCCGCGATCTGGTCGGTGAGGCGCTCGGCCGCGGCCGCGTACCGGGAGAAGTACTCGGCGCGGTCCTCCCCGTAGGTGACGCCGTCCATGCACGGCGTGTAGTCCCACGCGTTGCCCCAGAACTGCAGCACGACGTAGTCCGGGCGCAGCCGTCGCACCAGCGCCGCCGCCTTGTCGGCGGCCGGCACGAGCGACCGGTCGGCGGTGCCCTCCAGGTAGTCGCACAGCGTCGTACCGGAGTAGGGGACGGCCGTGTACCGGGCGTGCAGTTCGTCCTTCAGTAACTCGCCGAGGACCTTCTGGTTCTCCGTGGCGATCGAGTCCCCGAGGTACAGCACCTCGGGCGCGGGCTTCGCGGCGGGCGTGCCCGGGGACGTGGTCGCCGCACGCTGCCGTGTGGTCGGCGACGCGTCCGGGGCCGAGGGTGCCGAGGGCACCTCGTCCGGGGGCGCCTGCGGATCCCCGCACCCGCCGAGCAGCAGTGCGGACAGCACCGCCCCCGCCACTCCCACCATCCACGGCTTGCGCATGCGCGACTCCCGCCCCGGCCACCGAAACGGCTCACCAGGCAAGCACAGCCCGGCACCAGGGGGAAGCCCTTCATCGGCCACGAGGGCGCCCGGCGCGGCCGGACGCCCCCGCGCGCTCACCTCACGGCGTCATGCCGCCCGAGCACGCGGCACCCGGCTCCGGCGTCTGCTCGCCCTGCACGTACTTGTCGAGGAACTTCTGCACCCGCGGGTCGGACGCCTTGTCCACCTTCAGTTGGTGCTCCCAGGCGCTCAGCACGATCGGCGACGACTGGTCCTCATACGGGCTCATGAAGGTGTACGACGTCTTCTTCACCAGGTCGGACAGGGACTCGACGTCCGCCTTCGCCGCCTTGTCGTTGTACGTCACCCACACCGCGCCGTGCTCCAGCCCGTGCACCGCGTTCTCGTTCGGCACGGCCTTGGTGTACACCTGCTTGTCGCAGTTCACCCACACCTGGTTGTGGTCACCGCCCACCGGCGGGCTCATCTTGTAGTCCACGGTCCCGTTGACGTGGTTCTGGGTGAGCTTCGACCAGCTCTTCACGCCGTCGACCGGTGCGGCCTTCGCCTCTTCCCTGTCCTGCGCGGCGTCGATCAGGAACCAGCCGCCGCCGACGAGCCCGGCGAGGATCACCGTGGTGACGCCGAGCGTGAGCAGACGCATCCGCCGCTCACGGGCCTGCTCGGCCTTGCGTATCTCCTCGACGCGGGCGCGGCGCGCCGCCTCCCTGCTCTTGCCGCTCTCCTTGTTGCCCTTGGGGTTCTTGCCGGCCTTCGCCTTGGATGTAGCCACGGGATGTCCCTCTCCCCGCCGTGCCCTCCCCGGGCAGGCGGTGCTGCGAGTCGTCGTCGGTGTCTCGGGTGCGGCGCGGCGGCCTAGACCCGGAGCAACTGCAGGACGTGGAGGTCGGGCGGGCGGGCCCGGCAGGGGTCCCGGGACGGGTCGAGCGCCGACACGGCGGGCCCGGCGGCGGGCTGCCAGGGCACGGTGCTGTGGTCGGCGCCCGGCAGCGGCGCGTGGCCGAGAACGGCCCGCGGGTCGGACGAGTGGCAGTCGTGTCCGGGGCCCTCTTCGCACGGGTCGTGCTCCGCGTGGTCGGCCCGCGCCGCCACGACGGACGCTCCCGCCGTCGCCGCGCCGGAGAACACCGGCCCCGTGAACGGGGGACCGGCCCTCCGAGCCTCACCGGGAGGCGAGCCCACACAGGACAGCACGAACGCGGCCAGCGCCAGCGAGACGACGACCACGGCGTACGCCCACCGGTCGCGGGCGCACGGCATCGCCGTACGTCGGAACGGTCGGCCGGACATGGGGCGCACCTGATGAGTCGAGTGAACAGGAGTGCGAGCGTCGCCGAAATTATCAGAAGACCCACAGCCGTGGTTCCGCCCCGGTGCTGTCGCCCCCCGGCGGAGCGATTTCATGCGGTCTGTCCCGTTCGGCGCGCGATCCAAGCGGCCCCTGGCTAGCGTGAGACCCGCGGAAACCACCTGTCGAACCGAGGAGAGTGGCAGCCATGGCCGCACGTCCCGAGGGAGTCCCCTGCTGGGCCGACGCGATGTTCGGCGACATCGAGGGGGCCAAGAGTTTCTACGGCGACGTACTGGGCTGGACGTTCGGCGAGTCGTCCTCCGAGTACGGCAACTACACGCAGGCGTACGCGGGCGGCAAGGCGGTGGCCGCGGTCGTCCCGCCGATGCCCGGTCAGGAGGGCCAGTCCGCCTGGTGCCTGTACTTCGCCTCCTCCGACGTGCACGCCACCGGCGCCAGGATCCGTGAGCACGGCGGCGAACTGCTGATGGACCCGATGCAGGTCGGCGACTTCGGCTCCATGCTTCTCGCCCGTTCCCCGGAAGGCGTCGTCTTCGGCGTCTGGCAGGCGGGCCTCCACGAGGGCTTCGAGGCGATGGGCGTGCCCGGCGCCTACGCCTGGGCCGAGATCTTCACCCGCGACGTGGAGAAGTCCGACGCCTTCTTCCCGGCGGTCTTCGGCTACCGGGCCCGGCAGATGGAGGCCCCCGACGAACCCGGCATGGACTTCCGGGTCTTCGACCTGGGGGAGGAGCCGCTGATCGGCCGGATGAAGATGACCGACGACTTCCCGCCCGAGGTGCCGTCGTACATCAACGTCTACTTCACGGTCGCCGACTGCGACGACGCGGTCGCCAAGGCCACCAAGCTGGGCGGCGTCCTCCGCTTCGGCCCGATGGACACCCCCTTCGGCCGCTTCGCGGCGCTCAGCGACCCGCAGGGTGCCTCGTTCTCGGTGATCGATGTCACCAACACCCAGGGCGAGATGCCGAAGCTGAGCGCGGTGGACTGAGCCGACCGCACGGCAGGGGCGGGGGAGCGGGGCCCATGGACGGGACCGCACCCCCGCGCATGGCATGATCGACGCCATGCCGGAACGTGTTGTGGCCGCCTGTGACGGAGCGTCCAAGGGAAACCCCGGGCCAGCGGGCTGGGCCTGGGTGGTGGCAGAGGACGACGAGATCCCCTCCCGCTGGGAGGCCGGCCCGCTGGGCAGGGCCACCAACAACATCGCCGAACTGACGGCGCTGGAGCGGCTGTTGGCCGCCACCGACCCGGATGTCGCGATCGAGATCCGGATGGACTCCCAGTACGCGATGAAGGCGGTCACCACCTGGCTGCCCGGCTGGAAGCGCAACGGCTGGCGGACCGCCGCCGGTAAGCCGGTCGCCAACCAGGAGCTGGTCGTCCGCATCGACGAACTGCTCGCCGGCCGCACGGTCGAGTTCCGCTACGTCCCCGCCCACCAGGTCGACGGCGACCGCCTCAACGACTTCGCCGACCGCGCGGCGAGCCAGGCGGCCACCGCCCAGGAGCCCGCCGGCAGCGAACTGGGCTCCCCGGAGCCCCCGGCCGCACCCGACACGGTCCCCGCCCGCCGGGCCCCGGCGAAGAAGAGGCCCGGCAAGACCGGCGGCAGGGCCGGGGCGTCCTCGTCCTCGTCCCGCACGATCAAGGCGAAGTTCCCCGGCCGCTGCGTGTGCGGCCGCTCCTACGCCGCGGGCGAGTCCATCGCCAAGAACGACCAGGGCTGGGGCCACCCTGAGTGCCGTACGACGGAGCGGACCGAAGCCGGCTAGCCGGTTAGCCGACTGCGTCGAACGTGTAGTGCGGGGTGTGGTCGAGCAGCGCGGCCGGGGTCGTGTCGTTCCACGGCTTCATGGTCTCGTCGAGGTCCACCACGTTCGGGGTGCCGGCTGCCGGCAGGTAGGTCGAGCCCGGGTGGCGGCGCTGCCACTCGGCCCACAGCTTGTCGATGTAGGCGTGGTGCATCCAGAAGACCGGGTCGTTGGGGGAGGCTCCGGTCCCCATCTGGCCGCCCACCCAGACGTGCACGCGGTTGTGGAGGTTGACGCCCCGCCAGCCCTCCAGATGGTTGCGGAATCCGTCCGACGCGCTGTTCCAGGGCGCCATGTCGTACGTCGGCATCGCGAGGACGGACTCCACCTCGGCCCGCGTCGGCAGCTGCCGCACCGCGCTCCCGAGGGCGCGGCGCAGAAAGGTGCGCCCGTCGATGCGCACATTGATCGGCCAGTTCCCGGTGGACGCGGCGAACGGCCCGTCCATCACCTGTCCGTCACGGCTGCGGCCGGTGCCGCCGAGGAAGTCCGGCGCCCAGAGCGAGGCACGCGGTGTGCGGTCCGTCGTCCAGTCCCAGTAGGGCAGGGCGACCGTGGGGTCCAAGGACTGCAGGGCCCGCTCGAACTCCAGCAGGAATCTGCGGTGCCAGGGCAGGAAGGACGGCGAACGGTGGCCCGTCCGCTCGCCGCTGTCGGTGTCGCCGAGGATGAACGCGTTGTGCGTCGTGACGAAGGCGTCGTAGCGGCCGGAGCGCTTCAGCTCGATCAGCGCGGCGACGAGGCGTCGCTTCTCGTCGGCGGTCAGGGCGGCCTGGTTCTTGCGTATGGTCATGGGTGCGCGGCTCCTCGTGGTGCTGGTGGTGCTCGTGGTGGTGCGGGTGCGGTCAGTTGAAGGGGACGAGACGAGCGCCCTGGAGTTCGTCGACCGCGGCGCGCGCGGCGGCGCGCGGGGTCGGCACGGGGGAGTAGTGGCTGACGACGCTGATCCAGCTGCCGTCGGCGTTCCGCATCACGTGCAGCTCGATCCCGTCGACGTACACGGCGTAGCCGGCGCCGTGGTGGTGGCCGCCGCCCGCGGTCGCCCTGCCCTGTATCCGGCGCCCCCGGTAGACCTCGTCGAAGGCCTCGGGCCCGCCGTGGTGGTCGTGGTCGTCGGCGACCGCGGCCGGGGCGGAGACGCCGGTCGTCACGGCCACCGCGACGGCGGCTCCGGCTCCGGCCCCGAGGACATGACGACGGGTGATCTCAGGCATGCGGATACCTCCTGGGATGGGGGATTGCGTTGACCCGTCATGCCTATCGACCGAGTGGATCACCGGAGAAATCACCGAAAGTCGGTTGGCTGCGATCCGGACAATTAAGTACATGTCGTACAAGCTTGAACGAAGATGATCTTGCTGTGAAGGGCTCCCGAGCGTGCACGGAGGGAGATATTCCGCCCGCTGGGGCGCTCGCCGCCGATGATCTTGCGGCGGTGGTGTGATCGTCGTGGCCGGGATCACGCGCGCAAAGTGACGCGAACCCGGACGGTCGCCCGCGCTGCTACTCTTCGTGGTCAACTGATCACTTTGCGCAGCGAAACGGGAGTGTGCGTGAAGATCGCGTGCGTCGGCGGCGGACCCGCAGGCCTGTACTTCTCGATCCTGATGAAGCGTCAGGACCCGTCCCACGACATCACCGTCCATGAACGGAACCCCGCCGGAGCCACCTACGGCTGGGGCGTGACCTACTGGTCCGAGCTACTGGACAAGCTCCGCGAAGGAGACCCCGAGACGGCCCTCGCCATCAGCGAGAACTCCGTCAGCTGGACCAGCGGGGTGGCCCACGTCCGCGACCGCACGACGGTCCAGCCCGGCGACGAGGGCTTCGGCATCGGCCGCCACCGACTGCTCGAACTGCTCGCCGAACGCGCCCGGTCCCTCGGGGTGTGCGTGGAGTACGAGCACGAGGTCACCGCCGACGACCTGCCCGACGCCGACCTCGTGGTGGCGGGCGACGGCGTCAACAGCGCGGTGCGCGAGCGGTACGCCGATCGGTTCGGCAGCGACATCGCCCTCGGCCGCAACGCCTACATCTGGCTCGGCACCACCAAGGTCTTCGACTCGTTCACGTTCTCGTTCCAGGAGACCGACCACGGCTGGATCTGGGCCTACGGCTACCCGTTCAGCGGCGAGCAGAGCACCTGCGTCATCGAGTGCTCTCCCGAGACGCTCGCCGGTCTCGGCATGGACGCCATGGGTGAGGCGGACGGCCTGGCCCAGTTGGAGAAGATCTTCGCCGACATCCTCGACGGACACCCGCTGATCGGCCGGGAGAAGGGCGACGGCGCCGCCCAGTGGCTCACCTTCCGCACCCTGACCAACCGCACCTGGCGCCACGGCGACATCGTCCTGCTCGGCGACGCCGCCCACACCACCCACTACTCCATCGGCGCCGGCACCACCCTCGCCCTGGAGGACGCCATCTGCCTCGCGCGCGAGCTCGGGACACAGCCGGACAAGGAGGCCGCGCTCGCCGCGTACGAGCGCCGGCGCAAGGCCGACCTCCTCCGGCTCCAGAGCGCGGCCCGCTACAGCGCCCAGTGGTACGAGAACCTCCCGCGCTACATCCACCTCCCCCCGGAGCAGATGTTCGCCCTGCTCGGTCAGCGGCACTCGCCGCTGCTGCCGTACGTCCCGCCGCAGCTCTACTACCGTCTCGACCGCGCCGCCGGCCGGCTGGAGGCGTTGCGCCGCCTCAAGCGCTGGCTGGGCCCGAAGCTGGCACGGACCTCCCAGTCCCGCGCGCTCGCGACCCGCAAGTAGACGGCCCGGCGAAGCCGCAGAGGGGCGCCCCTGTCGGGGGCGCCGACGGGCCGCGTGGCGTCGGTCTAGTGGACGCCCCGCGGCCGGAACTGGACGCTGATGCGCGGCCCCACCGCCCGGGTCGACTTCGGGATCGCGTGGTCCCAGGTGCGCTGACAGGAGCCGCCCATCACGATCAGGTCGCCGTGGCCCAGCGGGAAGCGCAGCGTCTCCCCGCCGCCGTGCGGCCGCAGGGCCAGATCGCGGGGGTCGCCCACGGACAGGATGGCCACCATCGTGTCCTCGCGGGCGCCGCGCCCGATCCGGTCGCCGTGCCAGGCCACGCTGTCCCGGCCGTCGCGGTAGTAGCACAGCCCCGCCGTGGCGAACGGCTCGCCCAGTTCCTCGGCGTAGTGCGCGGAGAGGGCGTCCCGGGCCTCCTCCAGGACGGGGTGCGGCAGCGGGTCGTCGACGCCGTAGAAGGCGAGCAGCCGGGGTACGTCGACGACCTGCTCGTACATCTGCCGCCGCTCGGCCCGCCAGGGCACCTCCTCGGCGAGCCGCGTGAACAGCGCGTCGGCGCCGGTGAGCCAGCCGGGCAGCAGATCGACCCAGGCCCCGGCGCCCAGCTCGCGCCGGCTCAGCCCGTCGAGAGGGCCGAGGCGAAGGTCGTCGGACTGGTCGAAGAGGGAGCCCTGGAGGTGCATGGCCATACCAGCAGCCTACCTCGGCAATAGAAAGCCTGTTCGATCACGGGCGTGCGCCGCCCGAGCGGCCTGGCCCCCTCCCCGCCTCCGGTCAGTGCTGCTGGGTCTGCGCCGTCACCTCGCTCGGCCGTACGACCACGAATCCCTCGCCCTCCAGCTTCAGCTGCACGGCCTCCCCGGAGCCGCCGCGGATCATCGAGCCGAACGACTGGGAGCGGTGCAGCGACGTGTGCAGGTGGGCCGTCCAGCCGACCACCGCGTCCGTGTCGACGAACACCGGGAGCTGCGGCGAGACCGGGATGACGAGCGGGTTGCCGTCGCAGACGAGCCCGAGCTTGCCCTGGCCGGTGAACACACTGTTGAACAGTCCGCCCCCGGTCATGCCGGCGCCCTTCACCGTCTTGATCTCGTACGACAGCGTGGCGTCGAAACACAGCACGTTGCGCCCGTTGACGGTGAACACGTCGCCCGGCTCGATGTCGACGATGAAGCAGTTCTGCGCCTCGTGTGCGAACCAGGCCTCACCCTGACCCCGCACCGCCATCAGCGGCAGGCCCTCCCCGGTGACGGCGCGCTTGAGCATGCCGCCCACGCCCTGACCCTTGCGTTCGAACTGCAGGTTCCCCCGGAAGGCGATCATCGCGCCCTGCCGCGCGAGCATCTCGCCGTTGACGGCGTACTTGATGGACTTGGCGTTCTGCACACTCATCCCCGGCGCGTACGCCGGCTGGATCATGTGCTCGTTGGAGAAAAGATCGCTCTTCATACCGGCATGCTGGCCCGGATCCCCGGATTCCGCCAAGCGACGCGCGGAGCAGGGGGATTGAGGCGCCTGGCACCGTCCGGAGCGGAATGGTAAAAGCGGGCATGACCAACAAGAACGTCGGCGTCGACATCCCCGACCGGCGGGGCCGCACCGGACTCGACCGCACGGGCCTCGACCTCACCGGCAACCCGCGGGTCAAGGTGCGGGACGTGAAACTGCTGTCCTGCCACTGGTACGTGGAGCGCACCACCACCTTCGACTTCCAGCACGCCGACGGCACCTGGAGCACCCAGGAACGCGAGACGCACGACCGGGGCAACGGCGCCACCGTGCTGCTCTACGACACCGCACGCGAAACCGTCCTCCTGACCCGCCAGTTCCGCTATCCCGTGTACGTCAACGGCCACACCGACGGCATGCTCGTGGAGACGCCGGGCGGTCTGCTCGACGAGGAGGACGAGCATCCCGAGGTCGCCGTGCGCCGTGAGGTCGTCGAGGAGACGGGGCACACGATCGGCGACATCCAGCACGTCTTCGACGTCTATATGAGCCCCGGCTCCGTCACCGAGCGGATCAGCTTCTTCGCCGCCCCGTACAGCCCCTCGACCCGCACCCACGAAGGCGGCGGCCTGGACGAGGAGGGCGAGGACATCGAACTCGTCGAACTGCCCTTCCGGCGCGCCCTGGAGATGATCCGCAGCGGGGAGATCGCCGACGCCAAGACCATCATGCTGCTGTAATGGGCGGCGTTGGAGGGCCCGTTCAAGGCGTGATCCCCCCCGACGCCGTGGCCGTCAGGCGCCCTCCAGCGCCTCGGCGGCCTCGGCGGCGACCGCCTCGGCGACCGCGGTCAGCGCCGGGGAGTCCAGCTTCCACTGCTGCCAGAACAGCGGGGCGTCCATGGCCCGCTCCGGGGCCAGGCCGACCAGTCGTCCCGCCGAGAGCAGCGGCTCCGCCTGGGTGGCGGGCACCATGCCCCAGCCCATCCCGCCGACCACCGCGTCGACGAAACCCTCCGACGTCGGCACGTAGTGCCGTCGCGCCGAGGCCGGGCGGCCTCCGGTCACCCGCCGTACGAAGGCGTCCTGGAACTCGTCCCGCCGGTCGAAGAACACCACCGGCGCGTCGACGATCACCTCCTCCAGCGGCACCTCCGATCCGACGCCGAACCACCGCCGCGCGAAGGCCGGAGCCGCGACGGGCAGATACCGCATCCGCCCGAGGGCCCGCACGGAACAGCCGGCCACGGCGTCCGGCGCCGAGGTGACCGCGGCCATCACCAGCCCCTCGCGCAGCAGCCGGGCCGTGTGCTGCTCGTCCTCGCGCAACAGCTCGTAACAGGGCCGCAGCTCCTCCGGCACCCGGGTCAGGGCGGGCAGGAACCAGGTGGCCAGCGAGTCCGCGTTCACCGCGATCGACACCCGGGTCGCCTCCCCGGCGCCCGTCATGCCGAGCGCGGTGTGCGCGTCGTGCTCCAGCCGGGACAGCTGGCGGGCGAACTGCACGATCACCTCGCCGGACTCGGTGGGCCGCACCGGCTTCTCCCGGATCAGCAGGACCCGGCCCACACGCTGCTCCAGGGCCTTGACCCGCTGGCTGACCGCCGACGGCGTCACATGCAGCGCGCCGGCCGCGGCGTCGAACGTGCCTTCGTCCACCACGGCCAGCAGGGTCCGGACGAGATCGAGCGGAAGCTGGGACATCACGATAGCTAATGATACGTAAGAATCTTTAGCTGTACGAATGGTGCCGCGTTTTCTAGCGTCGACCCTGTGATCAGCGAAATGACCGCCCTCAGCGCCGGATTCGGCACCGGCCTCTCCCTCATCGTCGCCATCGGCGCCCAGAACGCCTTCGTCCTGCGCCAAGGACTGCACCGGGACGCGGTGCTCCCGGTCGTGGCGATCTGCGCCCTGTCCGACGCGGTGCTGATCGCGCTCGGCGTCGCCGGGGTCGGCGCCGTGGTCGTCGCCTTCCCGGCCGTCCTCACCGTGGTCGCCCTCGTCGGCGGCGGCTTCCTCATCGTGTACGGCATCCTCGCCGCCCGGCGCGCGCTCAGGCCCGCCGGGGAGGCGCTGCGCGCCGGCAGCGGAACGGCCGGCTCGGTGCGCCGGGCCGTTCTCACCTGTCTGGCGCTGACCTGGCTGAACCCGCACGTCTACCTCGACACCGTCTTCCTGGTCGGCTCCATCGCCGCCGACCGCGGCCCCCTGCGCTGGACCTTCGGTATCGGCGCGGCCCTGGCGAGCCTGTGCTGGTTCGCCGCCCTGGGGTTCGGAGCCCGACTGCTCAGCCGCTATCTGTCCCGCCCCGAGGCGTGGCGCGCCCTGGACGGCCTGGTCGCCGTCACCATGCTCGTCCTCGGCGGCATGCTGATCGTCGGGGCGTGAGCGGGGGAGCGACGCCTCATCGGCGGCAGCGGGACCGGCGGGCGTGTGGCCGCGTCGACAGCATGTGAGACGGCGGTGAAACCGGCTGTCCCGGCGGTGGTGATCTCCGCGATAGTGGTGGCCCGTATCAAAAGATGTATCGAGCAACGGGATGCGCGTGGACACCACCAAGAGCACCGGCGACGACACCGCCCCGGAAGGCGACTCCGGGGCCGCGCCGCGCGGCGGCTGGCGCCGCTTCGCGTTGGACACCCGTCCGCTGCGCCGCCCCGCCTACCGGCGTCTGTGGTCCTCCACCGTCGTCACGGCGGTCGGCAGCCAGCTGACCGCCGTCGCCGTGCCCAAGCAGATCTACGACATCACCGGCTCCTCGGCCTGGGTGGGCTACGCGAGCCTCGCCGGACTCCTCCCCATGGTGATCTTCGCACTGTGGGGAGGTGCCGTCGCCGACAGCGTGGACCGCCGCACCCTGCTCCTGGTCACCAACACCGGGATCGCCGTCACGTCGGTGCTGTTCTGGGTCCAGGCCGTCACCGGCCTCGCGTCGGTGTGGGTGCTGATGGTGCTGCTCGCCGTCCAGCAGGCGTTCTTCGGTCTCAACTCACCGGCCCGCAACGCCTCCATCGCCCGTCTCGTCCCCGCCGGTGAACTGGCCGCCGCGGCCGCCCTCGGCTCGACCGTGATGCAACTCGGCCTGGTGGCGGGGCCGTTGCTCGCGGGTGCCCTCATCCCGGTGATCGGCCTGGCGGAGCTGTATCTGATCGACGCCCTCGCCCTGTGCGTCACCTTGTGGGCGGTATACAAGCTGCCCGCCCTGCCGCCCCTGGACTCCTCCACGACGCGGCGCGCCGGCTGGCGGGAGGTCGCCGCCGGTTTCCGCTACATCGCCCTGCACAAGGTGCTGCTGCTGTCGTTCCTCGCCGACATCATCGCGATGGTCCTCGGCATGCCCCGCGCCCTGTTCCCGCAGCTCGCCGACACCACCTACGCCCCTTACGGGGAAGGTCTGGCCCTCGGTCTGCTGTTCGCCGCCATCCCGATCGGGGCCGTCCTCGGCGGGCTGACGTCCGGCACCTTCTCCCGTTCGTCCCGGCACGGTCTGATGGTCATCCTCGCCGTCCTGGCCTGGGGCGCGGCCATCACCGGGTTCGGGCTGAGCACCAGCCTGTGGGTCGCCGTGGCGTTCCTCGTCGCCGCCGGTGTCGCGGACATGGTGTCCATGGTGTTCCGCGGCGCGATCCTGCTGTCCGCCGCCACCGACGAGATGCGCGGCCGCATGCAGGGCGTCTTCACCGTGGTCGTCGCCGGCGGCCCCCGCCTCGCCGACGTCCTGCACGGCACCGCCGGTTCGGCCTTCGGCGCGCGTACGGCCGTGGCGGGCGGCGGCCTGCTGGTCGTCGCCGCCGTCCTGCTCCTCGCGACGGTCACCCCGGCCCTGCGGCGCTACCGGATATCGGGGGAGGAACGCCCTTGATCCTGCGTACGCTGCCCATCAGGCGCACACCCCACAGGCAGGAGTACGGACGATGGAGTACGTGAAGCTCGGTTCGACGGGTCTGGACGTGTCCCGGATCTGCGTGGGATGCATGAGTTTCGGGCTCCCCGGGCGAGGCACGCACGAGTGGACGCTGGACGAGGAGGCGTCCCGCCCGCTGATCCGTCGGGCGCTGGACGCCGGGCTCAACTTCTTCGACACGGCGAACGTCTACTCCGACGGCACCAGCGAGGAGATCGTCGGCAGCGCACTCGCCGAGTTCGCGCGGCGCGACGAGATCGTGATCGCCACCAAGGTCAACGGCGCCATGCACCAGGGCCCCAACGCGTGGGGACTGTCCCGCAAGGCGATCATGACGGAGATCGACAACAGCCTGCGCCGCCTCGGCACCGACTACGTGGACCTCTATCAGATCCACCGCTTCGACCCGAACACGCCGGTCGAGGAGACGATGGAGGCCCTGCACGACGTGGTGAAGGCGGGCAAGGCCCGCTACATCGGGGCGAGTTCCATGTACGCGTGGCAGTTCTCGAAGATGCAGTACACGGCCCGGACGAACGGCTGGACGCGGTTCGTGTCCATGCAGAACCACTACAACCTCCTCTACCGCGAGGAGGAGCGGGAGATGCTGCCGCTGTGCGAGGACCAGAGTGTGGCCACGCTGCCCTGGAGCCCGCTCGCCCGCGGCCGTCTCACGCGCGACTGGGGCACCGTCACCGAACGCACCGAGGCCGACAACTTCGGCAGGACCCTCTACCAGGAGGGCGACCGTGAGATCGTCGACGCGGTCACCCGCATCGCCGGCGAGCGCGGCGTCCCCCGCGCCCGGGTCGCCCTGGCCTGGCTGCTGGGCCGGCCCACCGTCACCGCCCCCATCGTCGGCGCGACCAAGCCCCACCACCTCGACGACGCGGTGGCCGCCCTCGACATCACCCTCACCGAGAAGGAGATCGAGGAGCTGGAGCGGCCCTACACGCCCCGCGCGATCAGCGGCCACTAAGTCCCACGCGCCTGGACGAGACGCAGGGTGCGGGCGTCCGCGCGCCGGACCGGGCGGGAACCGGTGCGCGGACGCCCGCCCGGAGGGCGGGTCAGGGCCGGGTGTACTCCTGGCGCACGGTCGTGGCGAGCCGGGTCAGCGCCTCCTCGGCACCCTCCCGGTCGGTCTTGTCCAGCAGGGCGAGGGCGTCCGCCGCGGCCAGCCGCACCCGCTGCGGCACCTCGTCCAGTGCGGCCATCCGGTAGGCGATCGTGCGCCGGGCCTCACGCTCCTCGGCGGTGACCCCGAACGGCCCGGTACGGGGGAAGACCGCGGCCTCGTACGCGGTCACATGGATGAGCACCCCGTGCGCGATCCCCTCGGCGTACCCCCGCTGCCCCGCCTGACGCTGCGCCATGGCGAAGTGCGCCATCGCCCGCCGCCGCACGATGAGCGACCCCACCATGCCCACGAGACCCGCGCACACCGCCGCCCCCAGCGCGACGAGGCCACCGCCGAGCAGCGCGCCGATGAGGGCGCCGCCCGCCATCAGCAGACAGGTCAGCCCGGTGGTCAGCATCAGCAGGGCGCGTGCGGGAGTGAGCGAGGCCATGGCGTGCAGTCTCTCAGCTCCACGACCGGCGCCCCAAGCCGATTCCGCCGTGCGCTGACGGCGGATCACGCGCGTCGCGGCGGGTCGCGTCGGCTGACGGGGGCTCACACTGGCCGGTCGCAGTCGCCGGCCCCCGGGGACCACCGGTGCCGACGGCCTGCGAGCGGCCCGGCCCCGGCGGTCAACTACCCGCCGTCGGGCGAAGATCGAGCGTCGGCATAGGGTGTCGTCCGTGACAGCCCGCGAGTCCGACGAGGCGGTCGCCGACCAGAGTGAGGCCGAGGGGGAGACCGCCGACCCATGAACCAGATCCTGTACGCCGGGGCCATAGGACTGTTCCTGACGCTCATCGGCACACCCCTGCTGATCAAGCTGCTGGCCCGCAAGGGATACGGCCAGTACATCCGCGACGACGGCCCCCGCGAGCACGCCAGCAAGCGCGGCACCCCGACCATGGGCGGCATCGCCTTCATCCTGGCCACCGTGGTCGCCTACGCCCTGACCAAGATCCTCACCGGAGAGAGCCCCACCTACCCCGGTGTCCTGGTGCTGTTCCTGATGGCGGGCATGGGCGTCGTCGGCTTCCTCGACGACTACATCAAGATCGTCAAGCGGCGTTCGCTGGGGCTGCGGGCCGGGGCGAAGATGGCCGGCCAGCTGATCGTCGGCATCGTCTTCGCCGTGCTGGCCATCCGGTTCGCGGACGAGCGGGGCCAGACGCCCGCCTCGCTCAAGCTGTCCTTCGTCACGGACTTCGGCTGGACCATCGGGCCGGTCCTGTTCGTCGTCTGGGCACTGTTCATGATCCTCGCCATGTCGAACGGCGTGAACCTCACCGACGGACTCGACGGACTGGCGACCGGCGCGTCCGTCATGGTCTTCGGCGGCTACACCTTCATCGGTCTGTGGCAGTTCCAGAACTCCTGCGCCAACGCCATGGAACTCACCGACCCCGCCTCCTGTATAGAGGTCCGCGATCCGCTCGACCTGGCCGTCGTCGCCGCCGCGCTGATGGGCGCCTGCTTCGGGTTCCTGTGGTGGAACACCTCACCAGCCAAGATCTTCATGGGCGACACCGGTTCGCTCGCCCTCGGCGGCGCGCTCGCGGGCCTCGCCATCTGCTCCCGCACCGAGCTGCTGCTCGTGGTGCTCGGCGGACTCTTCGTCCTGATCACCCTGTCCGTGATCATCCAGGTCGGTTCGTTCAAGCTGACCGGCCGACGGGTCTTCCGGATGGCCCCGCTGCAACACCACTTCGAACTCAAGGGCTGGTCCGAAGTCCTGGTCGTCGTCCGCTTCTGGACCATCCAGGGCATCTGCGTGATCGTCGGCCTCGGCCTCTTCTACACGGGCTGGGCGGCAGGCTGATCGGCCGGGGTGCGGCGAAGTCCCGTCGGCTGCCCGGCGGTTACGCTGCTCGCCCGATCCGGTAGACCACGCTGCGGCGCAACGGGCCCTCCGGCATGCTCGGGTCGTCGAAGTCGTCGGCGGGGTCATGGGTCATGCCGATGCGGCGCATCACCGCTTGCGAGCGGAGGTTGGTTGCCACCGTCACCGCGAGGATCTCGTCGAGGTCGAGACGCCGGAAGCCGAAGTCCACGGCGGCACGGGCCGCCTCCGTGGCATAGCCGTGCCCCCACGCCGTACGCGTGAGGCGCCAGCCCGCCTCCACACCGGTGAACGGCATGTCGTCCTCCACCGGATCGAGGCCGGTGAACCCGATGAACTCCCCGGTGGCCCGCACCTCCACGGCCCACCATCCCCAGCCCCGTCGGTCGAGATCGGCCTGGAATCGGGCGACGGACGCGTCGCTCTGCTCGGTCGTGAGCAGTTCCGGAAAGTACGCGCGCACCTCGGGATCGGCGTTCATGGCCGCCCAGGGGGCGAGATCGGACTCCCGCCACGCGCGCAACAGGAGTCGGTCGGTTCGCAGTTCGGACATCGGGCCAACCTAATGTGATCTTGGGCCGTGCCGCGAGCGATTATCGGCGGGGCTCAGTCAAGGCAGAACTCGTTGCCCTCGATGTCCCGCATGACGATGCACGACTCGTAGACTCCGTCGGCCCGCAGCAGCCGCTCGCGGACCGCGCCGAGCGCGACCAGCCGTGCGCACTCGGCTTCGAGGGCGGCCAGGCGTTCGTCGCCCACCAGCCCGGTGCCGATCCGCACGTCCAGATGCACCCGGTTCTTGACGACCTTGCCCTCGGGGACGCGCTGGAAGTACAGGCGGGGGCCCACACCCGTGGGATCGCCGCACGCGAACCCCTGGCCCTGTCGCTCGGGCGGCAGCGAGCGATCATACGCGTCCCATGTCGCGAATCCCTCCGGCGGCGGCGGTACGACGTACCCCAGCACCTCGCACCAGAAGCGGGCGAGACGCTCGGGATCGGCGCAGTCGAAGGTGACTTGGAACTTCTTGATCGTGGACATCGGCGCACCATAACGCCTGCTGGGCGGTCGCGCGAAGGGAATTCGGCGGGGATGCGACCGGAAGGGGAGTGCGCCGACGCCGCAGGCCGCAGTCGCCCTCCCGTGTCGGCCTCCGCCTACCTGGGGCGGTAGGCCCGGAGGAACGTCCGTACCCCCTCGACCACCAGGGGCCGGACGCGGTCGTCCTGCGCCGCGTTCGCGGAACCGAGCCGGTCCAGCGCGACACCGAAGGTCAGCGCGATGAACTGGTCGGCCGCGAGGCGGGGATCGGGGACGTCGAGCAGCCCGGCCGCGCCGAAGGCGGCGAACCGCTCGGCGAGCGCCTCGTCGGGAGTGTCGGCCATGGAGTTGTAGCCCGGTTGCGGCAGATGGCCGGACTCCGCCCGGACCAGGCGTTGCAGCGTCGCGTACTCCGCCGAGCCGAGCATGTCGGTCGCGATGCGCATCGAGAACGAGATCAAGGCGTCCTCGAGGTCGGCGTCCCCGGTGCGGTCGGTGAGGGTCTCGTCGAGGGTGCTCCGAATCGTGGTGATCAGCGACTGGCCGACGGCGTCGACGACCGCCTGCAGCAGGGTCCGCTTGTCGCCGAAGTAGTCGTACACCGTCCGCTTGGAGACCCCGGCCCGGGCGGCGACGGCGTCGACGCTGGATCGGTCGAAGCCGTCGGCGAGGAACAGTTCCCGGGCGGCCGTGAGGATGGCCGCCCGCTTGGGCGTGGACCCCTCACGCAGGGTCTTCGTGGTCGGCATGGCCACATCCTAACCGTCCTACACTGCACGGTGTAGTGTAGTTGTGAGCTGCAAACGTACAGCCGTTCCCTCGCCCGCCCGGCTTTGACGGAAAGGATGTCCATGACCGCGACTCTTGCTCCCCCGGCCCGTGTCGGGAGGGCCGCTGTGGGTGCCCTCGGCGCGCTGGCTGTCGCCACCGGTGCCCTGGAGTCGGTGGTGACGCCGACGCTTCCGCTCCTGCAACGCGAACTGGGGATGAGCCCCGCCGAAGGGGCCTTGATCAGCATCATGCTGCTGATCACCGGCGCGCTCGTCACCCCGGTCGCCGGCACCTTAGGTGACCGCTACGGCGGTAAACGGGTCCTGATCCGGCTGATGGCGGTGGTGTCCGTCGGTGGCCTGGTGTCCGCCCTCGCGCCCAACCTGCCGGTGCTGCTGCTCGGTCAGGTGCTGCAAGGCGCGATGGTGGGCGCGCTGCCCCTGTCGTTCATCCTGGCGCGCGACCATCTGCCCGCGGGCGAGTCGAAGGTGGCCATCGGGACGGTCAGCGGATTGTTCGTCGTGGGCGGGATGGCGGGAACGCTGTCGGCAGGTCCGGTCGCGGAAGGGCTGTCGCGCCACTGGATGTTCGCGCTGCCGACGATCGCGGTCATCGGCGCCACCATCCTGGTGAACGGGCTCATGCCGCATGATCCGCCCGCCCGTTCCGGCGGTGCCGCCATCGACTGGCCCGGCCTGGTCCTCCTCAGCGGCACTCTGGTCACGCTCATGCTCGTCCTCGCGACGGCACCCGACATAGGCTCCCAGCCCCTCATGGTCGGCGCCCTCGTCGTGGTGCTGGCCGCCCTCGCGACCGGATGGACGGCCGTCGAGCGTCGTGCGGCCACACCGATGGTCGATCTGCGCATGCTGGCACGGCCCGAGGTGTGGAAGTCGTGCGTGCTGACGTTCGTGATCTGCGTCGGTACGTCGGCCGCGGTCTACCTGGTCCCGCAGCTGTTCGCGGTGCCCACCGACGCGTACGGCTTCGGGGCCGGCGCCACCGAGATCGGGTTCTTCCTGCTGCCCGGCGCCCTGGCCGCGTCCCTGGCCGGGCCGCTCGGCGGGATCGGGACACGGCGATTCGGCACGCGCCCCGTGGTCACCACCGGGATCGTCCTGATGGCCGCCGCCCTGATCACCCTGGCGGCCGTACACACCGAGGTCTGGCACCTCGTCCTCGGCAAGGCGTTGATCGCGCTGGCCAACGGCCTGTGCGTCACGGCGCTGGTGACCGGCACCGCCACCTCCGTCGAACACGGCGACACCGGCATCGCCACCGGCCTGGTTCTCGTGACGCGGGTGATCGGCTTCGCCGTGGGTGTGCAGCTCAGCGGCGCGCTCCTCACGGCCGGGACCCCCGCAGGGTCGCAGATCCCCGCCGAATCGGCCTTCGTCACCGGCTTCGTCGTCGCGGGCGCCGTGACGGCGCTGTCCCTCCTGCTCACCCGCACCATGAACGAAGGAGTCAAGTGATGCCCCCCACCGATCGGTCGCGGAACACCCGCTCCACGCCGCCCCGCCACGTCCTCGTCTCCGGGGCCGGCGTCGCCGGGCTCACCCTCGCGTACTGGCTGAACCGCCAGGGCTTACGCGTCACCCTGGTTGAGAAGGCGGCCACACCGCGTCGCGGCGGCTACCCCGTCGACGTACGCGGCACCGCCGTCGAGGTCGTCCGGGGGATGGGGGTCCTGCCGCGGCTGCGGGACGCGCACGTCGACCTGCGCCGGCTGACCTTCCTCGACGGGGACGGCCGCGAGGTGGCCTCGGTCGACCCGCACACCGTCACCGGCGGAGTCGCGGGACGGGATCTGGAGGTGCCGCGCGGCGACCTGACCGACCTGCTCCACACGGCGGTCCGGGACGACGTGGAGTTCCTGTACGACGACTCCATCGACACCCTCGACCAGACCGGCGACGGGGTCGACGTCACCTTCCGCCGCGGCAGCGGGCGTACGTTCGACCTGGTGTTCGGCGCGGACGGTCTGCACTCCCGTACCCGCGCGCTCCTGTTCGGCCCCGAGGAACGTTTCCACCACTACCTCGGCTTCTGCTTCGCCGCATTCACCCTGCGCGACACCTTCGGGCTCTCCCACGAGACCGTGCTGTGGAACACCCCGGGCAGGGCGGCCGCGCTCTACGCCGCGGGCGACGTCGCCGAGGTGCACGCCCTGCTGGCCCTCGCCCGCCCGGAACCGCCGTTCGACCTGTTCCGGGACCCGCGGGCCCAACGGGACCTGGTCGCCGAGGTCTTCGCCGACGCCGGATGGCGGGTCCCGGACATCCTCACCGCCATGCGCGCAGCGGACGACCTGTACTTCGACGGGGTCAGCCAGATCCGCATGCCCAGCTGGTCCGGCGGCAGGGTCGCGCTGGTGGGCGACGCCGCGTACGCGCCCTCGTTCCTCACCGGGCAGGGCACCAGCCTCGCGCTCGTCGGCGCGTACATGCTCGCCGCATCCCTGTCCGGCCGGGACCACGCCGCGAGCTTCGCCGCCTACGAACAGACCACCCGAGAGTTCGTGACCGTCAACCAGAACCAGGTCGGCGAGGGCGACGCCACCCTCTTCCCGACCACTACCGAGGCGTTGGCGCGGCGCAACGACATGCTGCGCGCACTCGCCGCGGCACCCTCCGGGGAAGGGCGACCCGCCCACTCGGCCCTCACCCTGCCCACGAGCACGAGCACGAGCAC
>NZ_LIRK01000138.1 GCF_001419765.1 Streptomyces torulosus | reverse complement strand
AGATGTGTATAAGGGCCAGCAGGACCATCCTCTGGTCCTGCAACGGCGGCACCAACCAGCAGTGGAGCTCACCGACCCCGCCGCCGGACCCGCCGGACCCGCCGGTGCCGGGCGGCGCGGGCACGTGCGACATCTACGCCTCGGGCGGCACCCCCTGCATCGCCGCGCACAGCACCGTACGAGCGCTCTACGGCACCTACAACGGCAACCTCTACCAGGTCCGGCGCTCGTCCGACAGCACGACCCGGAACATCGGCGTCCGGAGCGCGGGGGGCGCCGCCGACGCGGCGACGCAGGATGCGTTCTGCGCGGGGACCGCCTGTGTCATCACCGTCGTCTACGACCAGTCCGGCCGCGGGAACGACCTGTGGTACCAGGGTTCGAGTGTGGTTCCCGGCTCTCCCCAGAGCCGCCCGGCGACCGCGACGTCGGAGTCGCTGACGGTCGGCGGCAGCAAGGCCTACTCGCTCTACATCAATCCCGGCAACAGCTACTGGCGGGACGGCCACCTGACCGGCGTGCCGACCGGCAGCGCCCCCGAAGGCATGTACATGGTGACCAGCGGCACCCATGTCAACGGTGGCTGCTGCTTCGACTACGGCAACAGTGAGACGACCCGAGCGGCCGACGCGGCCGGGGCGATGGACGCGATCAATTTCAGCACCCAGTGCTGGTTCGGCGGGTGCGTCGGCAGAGGCCCCTGGGTCCAGGCCGACCTCGAATGGGGGCTCTACTCCGGTGGAAGTCAGAGCTGGAACACGAACCAGCGGGCCTTCACCAGCAAGTTCGTGACGGCGATGTTGAAGAACAACGGGACGAGCCGTTTCGCGCTCAGGGGTGCCAACGCCCAGACCGGAAGCCTGACCACGCTGTGGGACGGCGCGCTTCCGCCCGGCTACAGCCCCATGAAGAAGCAGGGCGCCATCATCCTCGGCAGCGGTGGTGACTGCTGCAAGCCCGGCGGCGGCGCGAACCTCAGCGCCGGCACCTTCTACGAGGGCGCGATGGTGTCCGGCTACCCGTCCGACGCAACCGACAACGCGGTACAGGCCAACATCGTCGCCGCCGGCTACCGCTGAGTTGCTCATCCATGAAGGGAGAAACGTGATGCGACAAGGCAACAATCGTCACCGATGGCGCACACCGATCGCCGTGGCCCTCACCCTCTTACTCGCCGCGGCCGGCATCAGCGGCATCGGACTGACGTCCGCCGCCGCGGCCGAGGCCCCCTCCGTCGCCCCGAGCGCCGGATGCGGCAAGCCCCCCACGCTGTCGAGTGGTCCGCGCTCGATCCAGAGCAGCGGCAGGACGCGCAACTTCATCCTGCGGGTGCCCGCCACCTACGACAACAACCGCCCGTACCGAGTGGTCTTCGGTTTCCACTGGAACGGCGGCACCGCGGGCGACGTCGACTCGGGCGGAACCAGCGGATACTCCTGGTCGTACTACGGCCTGCGAGCGATCTCGAACGACAGCGCGATCTTCGTCGCGCCGCAGGGCCTCGGGAACGGCTGGGCCAATTCCAACGGCGAGGATCTGACGTTCGTGGACGACATGATCAGGCTGATCGACGCGGGCCTGTGTGTCGACACGAACCAGCGCTTCGCCGGGGGTTTCAGCTACGGCGGCGGCATGAGTTTCGCACTCGCGTGCGCCCGACCGACCGTGTTCCGCGCGGTCGCCGTGTACGCGGGCGGCCAGTTGAGCGGGTGCAACGGCGGTACCCAGCCGGTCGCGTACATCGGACTGCACGGCTTGCGGGATCCGGTGCTCCCGATCGCCACAGGGCGTTCGCTGCGTGACAGGTTCGTGCGGAACAACGGCTGCACTGCCCAGAACCCGCCGGAGCCGGCGCGGGGCAGCCTCACGCATGTCGTCACGACCTACTCGGGGTGCCGCGCCGGCTATCCCGTGGCATGGGCCGCGTTCGACGCGGGTCATACGCCCGGTCCCGTCGATGGATCGGCCGGTGACTACGAGCCCGGGGAGAGGTCGTGGACCCGGGCGGTGGTGTGGAACTTCTTCACGCAGCTCGACGGCTCGACGCCCACCCCGCCGAACCCGACCACGTTCCGGCTGCGCAACGAGGGTGCGGGCCGGTGCCTGGACGTCAACGGCGCGAACGCGGCCAACGGCACACCGATGATCGTCTGGGACTGTCACAGCAACGCCAACCAGCAGTTCACCCAGAACGGTCAGGCGCTGCAGGTGCTGGGCAAGTGCCTGAACGTTCCGCCTGACGCCGCCGCCGGCACGCGGGTGCAGATCCAGGACTGCAACGGTGGCGCCAACCAGCAGTGGGCCCTCAACAGCAACGGCACGATCCGCAACGCTCAGAACGGCTTGTGCCTGGACGTCAACGGCGCGGGCACCGCCAACGGCTCCGCGGTCGTCGTGTGGAACTGCCACGACGGCGCCAACCAGCGCTGGGCGCGAGCATAGACACACGAGGGAAGGCGGCACGTGAGGTCACGTGCCGCCTTCCCTCCCCCCGTGACGGAAGGGCCACCCGACACCGCGCAGTGTCGGGTGGCCCTTCCGGCGTGTCGCGACAGCTCAGGGCAGGGTCCATTTCTGGTTGGCGCCGCCGTGGCAGGACCACAGGTGCACGAGGGTGCCGTCCGAGGAGCCCCCGCCCGACACATCCAGGCACTTGCCCGACCGCGGGTTCCGCAGCGACCCGTCCGGGTACGCCTGCCAGTTCTGGTTGACACCACCGTTGCAGGACCACAGCACGACTCTCGCCCCGTCCGCCGTACTGCCACCGCTGACATCCAGGCACTTGCCCGACGCCTTGATCGTCGACCCCGGCGCCACCGTCCACTGCTGCCTCGCCGAACCCGTACACGACGAGATCTGCACCGCCGTCCCATCCGCCGAACCACCGTCACGGACATCCAGACACTTGCCCGCGACCCCCAGGATCGGACCCGCGCCGGGGGTGGGTGGCGTGCTGCCGCCCAGCTCCTTGATCCGGACGTTGCGGAACGACACGTCGTCCCCCGTGCCGTGATTCTGGATGCCGACGTGGCCGGCGAGCGAGCGGGCGGGATTGGTGTTGGTGAAGTCATTGATCTTCACGCCGTTGAGCCAGACCTGGAGCCGCTCGCCCTCCACCAGCAACTCGAAGGTGTTCCACTCGCCCGGTGGATTGAGCGCCGCGTCCCGGGCAGCCGTGTCCGGGGCCTTGACGGCGTAGATCGAGCCCGTCGTGCGGTCGGGCGCGTCGGTGGCGTCGATCTGGACCTCGTAGCCGTTGTCCAGTGCCGACGACGGATCACTCGTGGGTGGGAAGCCCACGATCACGCCGGAGTTGTCGTCGCCGGGCATCTTCCAGTCCAGCTTCAGCGAGTAGTTGGTGAACTGCTTGGCGCTGTACCAGAGCATGCCCATGCCGCCGTATGAGGCGAGGGTGGCGTCCGCGTTGGTGAAGCCGCCCGGGCCGGCCTGCGACCAGCCGGTGGTCGAGCCGTTGTAGAGGGTCGTATAGCCGGTCTCGGGCCGGCAGTCGGCCTTGGTCCGGCCTGCCGCGTACCGGATGCCGCCGAGCAGGTGCGCCCGGAACGCCGGCTCCGCGTACGCCGCCTGACTGTGCCCGCCGCCGGTGTAGAAGGCCCGGCCACCCGAGTGGGTCTTGCACCAGCTGTGCGGGTGGTCGGCACCCATCGAGCCACCCGAGTACGACGACTCGTCCAGCGTGGTGAGCACGCGCGCGGTGGTGCGGGGGTTGGTCCGGAAGTTGTACCACTCATCGGTGCGGGTCCAGGTCTGCGGCAGGTGGGCGGTCGCCGCGTGCGCCCGCCCCTCCACCTTGACGTTGGCCTGCTGGACAGCGGGGTGCGAGGCGAAGTACGCGCCGACCAGATCGCCGTAGAACGGCCAGTTGTACTCCGTGTCCGCGGCCGAGTGGACGCCGACGAAGCCGCCGCCCGAGCCGATGTACGACTGGAACGCCGACTGCTGGGTGTCGTTCAGAACGTCGCCGGTGGTGTTGAGGAAGACCACCGCCTCGTAGCGGCTCAGGTTGCCGGTGGTGAACTGGTTGCCGTCCTCCGTGGCCGTCACCGTGAAACTGTTCGCCGCGCCGAGGTCGCGGATGGCCTGGATCCCCGCCGGGATCGAGTCGTGCCGGAAACCGGCCGTCTTGGAGAACACGAGGACGTCGTAGGACGTGTCCGCGGCGTGGACGGGGTGGGGCTGTCCGAGGAGGACCAGGGTGGCGAGTGCCGTGGCCGCCCCACCGAGCAGGGTTCGGGGTTGTCTGCGCATGTGCGTCGCTCCCTTCTTGGTGACCGACATCAGGGCAGGGTCCATTTCTGGTTGGCGCCGCCGTGGCAGGTCCACAGGTGCACGAGGGTGCCGTCCGAGGAGTTGGCGCCCGACACGTCCAGGCACTTGCCCGACTGCGGGCTCCGCAGCGACCCGTCCTGGGCCGTCTGCCAGTTCTGGTTGGCGCCACCGTTGCAGGACCACAACTGGACCTTCGCCCCGTCCGCCGTGCTGTTGCCGTTGACGTCCAGGCACTTGCCCAACGCCTTGATCGTCGACCCCGCCGTCACCGTCCACTGCTGCCTCGCCGAACCCGTACACGACGAGATCTGCACCGCCGTTCCATCCGCGGAACTGCCGTCACGGACATCCAGACACTTGCCCGCGACCCCCACGATCGGACCCGCGGACGGGCCTCCGCCGGTGTCGAAGGTGAACGCGTCGACGTCGAAGAGGAATCCGGAGCCGCCGGTGAAGGTCAGGTAGAGCGTGGTGGTGCCGGCCGGTGCACCGGAGATCGAGCCGCCCACGGTGGTGAAGTTCGTCCACGATCCGGTGACCGGGACGGTGGCGGAGCCGAGGACGGTGCCGGTCGGCGAGCCGGCCCGAACCTGCAACGTGCCGCCCGCGCCACCTGACGACACCCGGGCGCTGAACGTCGTGGCGTTGCTCAGCTTGTACGGCTCGAACGCGATCCAGTCGCCGTTCTCGATGTCGCCGACGGACTTGCCGCCCTCGGCGGTCGACTTGTCCAAGGTGGTGACGCCGGACGACGTCTTGTAGTGCTCGGCCTGCCGGTGCTTCGGCTGCAGGATGTGCTGCGTGTGCGTGGTGAGCCCGGCGTTGTCGGTGTACTCGGCGTCGAAGACCCCGAAGATGTTCGCCGCGTCGTCGTGCTCACCGTCGACCGGGATGGTGATCGTCCCGGAGCAACCGGTCTTCGAGGTGATCGGATGGCCGTGGCTGTCGTGGCCGACGATGTACGTCATCTTGACCTTGGCACAGTCGACGGTGCCGTCCTCCGGATCCGTCACGGTGATACTGAACGGCACGGTGTCGCCGAAGGCGAAGATCTCCCCCGCGGCGGGTCTGTTGATGGTCACGGTCGGCGCGGTGTTGCCGACGGTGATCCGCACGTCTGCGGTGCCGGTGGCACCCTGCGGGTCGCGCACGGTCAGCGTGGCCGTGTAGTTCCCGTTCGTGTTGTACGTCTTCGTCGGGTTGGCGGCGGTGGAGCTGGTGCCGTCACCGAAGCTCCACGCGTAGGTCAGTGCCCCACCGTCAGGGTCGGACGAGCCCGCCGAGGAGAAGGTCACGGTCAGCGGCGCCGCGCCGGACGTCCGGTTGGCGCCGGCCACCGCCGTGGGCGCCCGGTTGCCGCCGCCGACGTAGTCGAAGCGGTACAGGGCGGAGTACTGGTCGCCCTGGTACAGCCCGGCGCCGTAGTCCAGCACGTAGTAGGAGCCGTCCGGGCCGAACGCCGAGTCGATCACCTGCTTGCCGTTCCAGGGGAAGCTGTCGATGGTCCCCGGGGAGCCGTCGGCGTTGAGGTGGATCGGCTTGATCCAGCCGCGGCCGAACTCCGTGGCGAAGAACTGCCCGTCGAACGACTGGGGGAACTTCGTGGGCGAGCTGAGGTCGGGGTCGTACCGGTACACCGGGCCCGCCATCGGCGACTCCGAGCCGCCGCCGAACGCCGGCGGGCTGCCCGCGTCGCCGCCGTAGCGGATCCAGGCGGCCTTGGCGGGCGGCAGCGTGCTCAGGCCGGTGTTGCGGAACGAGTTGTTCGTCGCCCCGCCCGAGCAGTTGTACTTCGGGCCCGCCGTGTTGGTGGCGAAGTCCCACTCGGCGAACGTCTCGGCGTTCGTGTTCGTGCCGTTGCAGTACGGCCAGCCGTAGAAGCCCGGGCCCGTGACGCGGTTGAACTCGACCTGGCCCTGCGGCCCGCGCCCCGAGGTGGCCCCGGCGTCAGGGCCGTAGTCGCCGACGTAGACGATGCCGGTGGCCTTGTCCACGCTCATCCGGAACGGGTTGCGCAGGCCCATCGCGTAGATCTCCGGCCGGGTCCTGGCCGTGCCGGGCGCGAACATGTTGCCTTCCGGGATCGAGTACGACCCGTTCTCGTTCACCTTGATCCGCAGGATCTTGCCGCGCAGGTCGTTGGTGTTGGCGGCGGTGCGCTGCGCGTCGAACGCCGGGTTGCGGTTGGTCCGTTCGTCGAGTGGGGCATATCCGGCGGACTCGAACGGGTTGGTGTCGTCGCCGGTGGACAGGTACAGGTTGCCTGCCGCGTCGAAGTCGATGTCTCCGCCGGCGTGGCAGCAGATGCCGCGGTCGGCCGGCACGTCGAGGACATCCACTTTGCTGGACTGGTTGATCGTGAAGTCGGCGTTCAGCGTGAACCGGGAGAGGCGGTTGACACCCTGCCACGTCGACCAGTTGCCGCCGGTGGTCGGTGCGTCGCCTCCCGGCGTGGACAGCGGCGGGGCGTAGTAGAGGTAGATGTGCCGGTTGGTGGCGAAACCCGGGTCGATGCCGATGCCTTGGAGGCCGTCCTCGTCGTGCACGTAGACGGGGATGGTGCCGATGACCGTGGTGGTGCCGTTGGCATCGGTGCGGCGCACGGTCCCGTTGCGAGCGGTATGCAGCACCGACCGGTCGGCGAGCACGGCCAGCGACATCGGCTCACCGACCTCCGCCACTCCGCGGGCCAGTTGGACCTGCTGGAAGTCGGCGGCGTTGATCGGGTGCGCCGCGGCCGGCGTCGCGCCGGACAGGTTCGCGATCAGAGCGGCCGCGACCAGGAGCAGAGCCGAACCGATGGCCGGCCAACGTGTGGCTGCGACCCTCCTGATTTTCATGAACATGACAATGCTGTCCCCTTCCTGAACAGATGACTGCCAGGCTTGGGGCGCGCGCTGCCGCGCCGATGCCGTAGCGGGATGTCGCCGCTTCGGCCCGCCAGGTGTGTTTCGGCGGGCCACTACGCCGAGCGGGGGCAACCGCTCGGAAACAGCAGGAGTCGATGGCTACCGCGCTGTCGGGTCACATCGACGTCCCTGATGGTCTGTCAGCAAGGCTAGGAGACTTCAGCCCGACGTGTCCACACTTCCCTCCGGATCAGCCGGGCTTTCGGGCTCGGGCCCGTCGTCTGGATCACGCCGGCTTCGGGTTACGGCACCTTGTTGGCCGCCGGTGAGCGGGGCTCGGGTGCGTGCGGCTGCAAGGCGGAGGAGGGTGTCACCATGCGTTCATCCAGCGCGTCAACACGCGGGACGATGTCAGGTAGTTGCGGCACCAGTGGCCTGTCTTCCCCTCCGCTCCGCCTTCTCGCAAGTCCCCCGAAGGCCGGACCAGTGGATCGGCATGAGTCTCTGGCCCTGTTCCGCGCCGACAATCATGGCGCGTTCCTCGGCACCGGGGAGCACAAGCTGAGGGCGAGTTGGTCGCTGGGGATCTGGGCAAGGCCTGCGGGGCTTTGGCCGGCCTCGGGTACGCGATCGTGACCGAGGAGCTACTGGAGAGCGACTACGCCGGCCCAATCCCGCTGCCTTGGCACGTCCAGCGTCCCACCTGGTGGCACCGCTTCTTCGGAATCCTCTGACGACGATCTCGCGTTTGACCAGCGACCAGATGCCTCCTACGGGTTGAAATCAGGTGCGTAGCGACCAGAAGGCTCTAACGCTACTGCCCGACGTGGCGGCATTCAGCGTTTCAGGCTGACGATCACCGCTTCGTACGTGGGGTCGCTGCTTGCGGATGCGACGGAGCCGATGCCGAGGATCTTGGCGGTGCCCGGGACCGCCGTGATGGCGTTTAGCCGGAACCATTGCTTTCCCTTGATGCTGGGCAGCTTCGGGTACGCGATCGTTTCGCAGTCGCCGTCCGCGGTGAGATACCGCCTGGGGCTGACGACCGCCCCGCGCTCACCGTCGCGGACCGTGCGGCCGCGGTCGGCACACGCTCCCTTGGCGTTCGGCAGTTTGGTCCAGCGGGTGCCGTTCCAGCGCAGCCGGACGTCCTCATCCGGGGGGTCGGGCTCGTCGTCCTCGTTGTAGGAGGCGAGATAGCCGTAGGCCCGTACGTCGTCCTTCGCCAGCGCGACGACCTCGGTGAGTCCGGCGTGGGGCTCGGTCGGCCAGACCTTGAACCGGTACTCCGGCATCGGCGCGGACTTCCAGGCACGGCCGTCCCAGTGCACCCCGGCGGGCTGGGTGAACGGCAGGGACGGGTCGTCGTCGTCATATGGTTCGTGGTAACCGACCGCCCACAGGTCATCCGGCGCGACGCCGTCGAGTGCGGTGACGGTGACGGGCAGTTTCATGGCAGTCCATCGGGTGCCGTCCCAGTGGTAGGCGTTGGACTGGTCGTCGAGGACCCAGATGTCGTCGGTGTCAAACGCCCTTACATCGGAGGCCCGGGGGTCGTTTGGGAGTTCAGGCAGCGCCGTCCAGCGGGTGCCGTCCCAGTGGGCCATCCGCACGGCGTTGAGGTTCAGGCTCGCTGTCAGCAGGAATCCGCCTGAGTCCACAGTGTCGAAGCGTGCGTCGTGGACGCTGTCGCCGAACGATGCGGGCATGGGACGGCGCTGCCAGCGGGTGCCGTTGTAGTGCTGGAGGAATGCCCCGTCGGCGTCGGCCGGCTCGGGGGGAAAGCGGGTGGTGCCCGCCACCCAGATGTCGTCGTCGGAGGTCGCCATCACAGCGGACAGCTCAATCGTGCCCTTGCCGTCGAAGAATTTGTCGTACTTCCAGGTCAGGTCACTGACATCCTTGTCGCTCAGGGCGCGTACGGCCAGGACGGAGACAAACAGGAGCATTGACGCGGCGAGCGCCACGCTGACCTTGACGCTGCGCGTGTTCACGGAGATGTTCCCCACCTGGTCTTGACTGCCGGATGAGCCCTGTGGCGCCGGTCCGTGAACTCGTGCATGTTCATGTAGAGCAGTCCAGCAGGGACGAGGTTGCGACCTTCCGCAATTTTTTTCTGCACCTACGTCGGCCCTGCCCGATTCACCGTCTCCGAACGCAAGCCCAGGGCCTTGTGCACGGCGGTCAGGATGGCTTCGGTGTCTGCGTCGAGAGCGCGGGCGGCTGTGGTGAAGTCTCCCGCCAGTGTGGCGAGTTGATGCGGGTTCAGGAGGGTCGGTTCGGATGGCAGCGGCGCGACCTGGGTGCCATCACGGTAGGCGCGGGCCACGGTGCCCGGCGACACGCCCAGGTCGGCAGCGAGCTGGGTGCGAATCTGCTCGTACGGCGGAACCGCGCTGGTGGTGTCGACGCGGACGACAGGGCCGGTCATCGTCGGGCAGCCCGGGCTACCACGATGGTGAACAGGCTCCATGCCAGGGTACTCAGGGCCAGCAGGCCAAGGGGATAGATCGCCGAGGCGGTGACGGTGCCCAGCGTTCCCGCGCAGGTCGAGCGGGTCAGTACGACGGCCATCATCAGAACGACGAGCAACAGTTGGTTCGAGACCAGCATTCCCCAGGCTGCCGTGATCGCCCAGGAGCGGTCGTGGCGCTGCTGGTCGCTGCCGGGTCGGAGGGCGATGCGGCGCAGGGCCCAGGCGCAGGCAGCGGTGCCGATGTCGAGGGAGGCGAGGATCGGGATGCCGTAGAACATGCCGGGCCAGGGGCCGAGGGGTTTGGCCACACCGTCGCAGGTGACAGTGAGTGCCCGGTCCGCCCGGCCTAGGTGTGCTGTTCGGAGAGGTTGGTGACGCGGCTGGCTGGGGTTTGGCCGCCGATTCCGGTGTGGGGTCGGTGGTAGTTGTACCAGTCCAGCCAGTCGGGAAACGCTGTCTGCCGTTCGGTGTCTGAGGTGTAGGGGCGGTGGTAGGCCCATTCGTCGAGCAGGGTGCGGTGGAAGCGTTCGACCTTGCCGTTCGTCTGGGGCCGCCAGGGCCTGGTCCAGCGGGGGCTGATGCCCAGCTTGTGGCAGGTGTCGCGCCAGGTGGTCTTGGTGTAAGCCCAGGCGTTGTCGGTCAGGACCCGTTCGACGGTGATGCCGCGTTCGGCGAACCAAATGGCAGCCCGAACAAGGACCGCCGCAACGGCGTCGGTTACGCCTACCTGCACACCGCCCTGGACGACCACTCCCGCCTGGCCTACACCGA
>NZ_LIRK01000137.1 GCF_001419765.1 Streptomyces torulosus | reverse complement strand
CTACCCCCCGGCCCCCGCCGCCCCCGGCTCGGGAGGCGCCGGACGCGCCGTGCTCTGGGCCGTGGTGGGCGCGGTGCTGGCCTCCGCGGCGTGGGCCGGAGGCGTCTTCCTCCTGGGCCGCGACGACGAGGCCGACCTGCGCGGATACGAGGCCAAGTCCGAGCTCTGCCGGGAGGTCGAGCACTCCTCGTTCGACGACGAGTACCCGGAGGAGGACTCGAGCCCCGTGAACCAGTCCCTGGAACACGAGGCCCTCGACCAGAGCTACTGCAGCCTCTCCCTGAAGAAGTCCTCGACCTCCACCCTCTCCGACGCGTACTTCTCCGTGGAACTGGAGCTGCACAAGAAGACCGACCCCGGCCCCGAGTTCACCGCCCGCTGGGCCGAGTACGACCAGCGCTACGACGACTACGAGGTCGAGCGGATCAGCGGCTTCGGCGACGAGGCGTACCTGGTCACGGAGGACACCACCTCCGGCGGCGACAGCAGCGGCAGCCGCTCGGCCACGCTCGCGGTGCGCGACGGCTGGGTGACGTACGAGATGAGCTGGAGCGCGTACGCGTCGTCCTACGACGACGACGCGGCCAGCCTTCCGGAGGTGGCCGAGGTCACCGACTGGCTCAAGACCGACACCACCGCGACGCTGGAGAACCTCAAGGAGATCGACGGCGTCTAGGCCGTGTCCGACCATTCGCGCGGGAACGGCGGAACACAGCATGGCGGAGGCGGGGGCGCGAACGCCCCCGCCTCCTTTCCCTCTCACCCTCACCCGGATCAGTCACCGGCGGCCTTGGCGTAGTCCTTGGCCATCTGCCCGGCGAAGTCGTAGACGACGCACTGCTCGTCGCCCACGACCCACGCGTCGTGGCCCGGCGGACAGACGAAGACATCGCCCGGTCCCAGCTCGCCCTCACCGCCGTCGTCCATACGGATGTGCATGCGCCCCTGCGCGATGTAGCCGTTGTGGTGGACCTCGCAGCTGTTTGTGCCCGCGATCGGTGCGACCGACTCCGACCAGCGCCATCCCGGTTCGAAGACACCCACGGCGAAGTCGAGCCCCGTGAGGTGGACGGCTTCGAGGTGCCCCCGCGGGAAGTCCCGGCGTTCGTCCGGCTTCTCGACCGTCTTGATCTCCAGCATGGCGGCTCCTTCCGTTCCGTCCCACCTCCCCATCGTCCGCCCGTCAAGCCGGGGCCGCCATCCGGGGGACCGGCGGCGCAGGAGATGCCGGGGTGCCGTGAGGACCGTCTAATGAGGGTCGGAGATCGTCCCCAGGGAGAGAGATGAGCGCACGGCGTTCCCACGGCAAGGGCGGCGACAGGAGCGGCACCGGCGGGCTGCGCGGACTCGGCGAGTGGTGCGCCCGGCACTTCGTGATCGTGATCGTCGCCTGGCTGGTGGTGCTGGCGGCCCTCCAGGTCCTCAACCGCTCGTTCGGCGGCGACTACTCGGACAACTTCTCCCTGCCCGGTTCGCAGTCCCAGAAGGGTCTGGACGTCCTGAAGGCGCACGATCCCCAGGCCGGCGGCTACAGCAGCCAGATCGTCGTCCACGACAAGGACAAGCCGCTGACCCAGCTCGGCTCCCAGATGTCCGACACGGTCGACGACCTGCAGAAGCTGTCGCACGTGCTGTCGGTGCAGAACCCGCTGACCACGGCCTCCTCACAGTCGTCGGACCAGTCCGACGAGTCGAGCCAGTCCGACCAGTCGAAGCAGCCGAATGTCGGCCCGCTGTCCTCCGACCAGAAGACCGCGTACATCACCATCCGCTTCGACGTACAGCCGTCGACCCTCCAGGACAGCTACCTCCACGGTGTCGACGACGCGGTGCAGCCGCTGCGGTCGGCGGGCGCCGAGGTCGAGTACGGCGGTCCGCTCGGCGAACTGGCCCGGCCCGCCCCCGACGACCGGGTCAGCGAACTCATCGGCTTCGGCGTGGCGATCGTCGTCCTGCTGATCGGTTTCGGCAGTGTCATCGCGGCCGGTCTGCCCCTGGTGACCGCGCTGCTCAGCGTGATCGGCGGTCTGGCCTGCCTCGGTCTGCTGGCCGCCGCGTTCACCTTCGCCACCGTCTCCCCGACCCTGGCCACCATGATCGGTATCGGCGTCGGCATCGACTACGCCCTGTTCCTGATCACCCGTCACCGGCAGGCCCTCATGGACGGCGCCGACCCGGTGCGGGCCGCCGGACGGGCCGCCTCCACCAGCGGGCACGCCGTCCTCGTCTCCGGCTGCACGGTGATCGTCGCCCTCGCCGGGCTGTACGCCTCCGGGGTGAGCTTCATCGGCAAGCTGGGGCTCGCCGCCGCGACGACCGTCGTCTCCGCGATCGCGGGCGCCCTCACCCTGCTCCCGGCCCTGCTCGGCCTCATCGGCCGACGCATCGACCGCTACCACGTGCGCCGTCCCGTCGCGGAGACCGGCGTCCAGGAGGGCGAGGAGATCACCGGGACCTGGCACCGCTACGCCCAGCGCGTGGAGCACCACCCCTGGTTGTTCCTGTCGGCCGGTGTGGTGACCGTGGCGATCCTCGCGATCCCCGTCTTCTCCATGCAGCTCGGCCACATCGGTGACGGTGCCGACCCCACCTCGTTCACCGACCGGCGCGCCTACGACCTGATGACCGACGCCTTCGGGCCCGGCTCCAACGGGCCCCTCACGATCGTCGTCGACCAGACGTCCGTCCCGTCCTCCGACCGGCAGTCCCTGCAGAGCACCGTGCAGAAGGACCTCGACGACGTGAAGGGCGCGTACGCGGTCACCCCGCTGACCCCCACCCAGGACGGGGACGTCCTGGTCGGCACGGTCTACTCCACACAGTCCCCGCAGAACGCCGACACCACGGACCTGGTGAACCGCCTCGTCGACGACACCCTGCCCGGCGCGGTGTCCGGCACCAAGGCCGAGGGCTATGTCACCGGCACCACCGCGTCCCAGGTCGACTTCCGCGACATCGTGGCGAGTCGGCTGGCCGTCATCATCGCCGTGGTCGTCGCCCTCGCCTTCCTGATCATCCTCGCCGTCTTCCGCGGTCCGCTCGTCGCGCTGAAGGCGGCGGTCCTCAACGTCCTGTCCATCGGGGCCTCGTACGGGGTGGTCGTCGCCGTCTTCCAGTGGGGCTGGGGCGGCCCGGCCCTCGGCGTCAACGGCAAGGTGCCCATCGAGAGCTACGTCCCGATGATGATGTTCGCCATCATCTTCGGCCTCAGCATGGACTACGAGATCTTCCTCCTCTCCCGTGTCCACGAGGCCTGGCAGCGGACCGGGGACGCCCGCGCCTCCGTCGCCCACGCCCTGGAGATCACCGCGCGCGTCATCACCTGCGCCGCGCTCATCATGGTCAGCGTGTTCGCCGCGTTCATCGTGAGCGACAACATCGTGGTGAAGATGCTCGGCCTCGGCCTCGCCGTGAGCGTCCTGATCGACGCGACGGTCGTCCGCCTGCTCATGGTCCCCGCGGTGATGACCCTGCTCGGCAGTCACGCCTGGTGGACCCCGCGGTGGCTGGACCGCGTGCTGCCGCACATCAACGCGGAGGGGGACACGGAGGAGCGGCCGGCCCCCGTGAAGCAGGGACCGACCGCCTGACCGACCTGTCGCAGAGTGAGGTGTCGCTCTGTCAGAAGGTCAGCTTCCAGCTGTTGATGTAACCGGTGTCGAGGCTCGCCACGTCCTGGACGCGCAGCTTCCAGGTGCCCGCGGCGGTCTCGGAGGACGCGTCCACCGTGTACGTCGCGATCACGTCGTCCGCCGAGTCGGAGGACGCGGAGTTCTTCAGCCGGTACGCGGTGCCGTCCGGGGCGACGAGGTCGACGACCAGGTCACCGCGCCAGGTGTGGACGATGTTCACGTCCACGGTGAGCGGATTGGACGCGGCCCCCGCCCGGTTGACGTTGATCGGGGACTCGACGGTGGAGTTGTCGGGGATCTGGTAGTCGGCGGTGTTCTCGAAGACCGACTGGTTGCCCTCCTCGTCCACCCGCCAGGCGAAGCTCGCCGTACCGGTCTCGCCGGCTGCGTCCGTCACCGTGACCGTCGGCGTCGAGTTGCCGGCCGTGGTCGGCGTACCCGAGATCCGGCCCGTGGAGGCGTCGATGGACAGTCCGTCCGGCAGACCGGTCGCCGCGTACGACAGGGCGCCGGGGTTGGTGGAGGACGCCTGGACGTCCAGCGTGACGGCCTGACCGACCAGGGAGTACTGGGCCGCCGGCGGGACGACGGTCACACCGTCGAGGATCCGGGCACCGACATTGATCGCGGCCCAGGCGTTGGCGGTGTTGTTGTAGGTCACCGAGCCGAGCCCGTACAGGTCGGCGGCGGCCTGCAGGGTGGCCGTGCGGGCGCCCGCGTAGTTGGTCGTGGACGTCATGTACGTGGTCAGCGCCCGGAACCAGATCTTCTCGGCCGCGGCCCGGCCTATCGGCGTCACCGGCAGGTTGTCGTACGTCGGGGAGTCGTAGGAGACCCCGTTGACGACCTTGGCGCCGCTGCCCTCGGAGGCCAGGTAGAACCAGTGGTTGGCCGGACCGGAGGAGTAGTGGACGTCGACGGAGCCGAGCGAGGAGGACCAGTAGTCGCGCGAGGCGCCGTCCTTGCTGGGCTTGTCCATGTACCGCAGCGGTGTGCCGTCGCCGTTGATGTTGATCTTCTCGCCGACCAGGTAGTCCCCGACGTCCTCGGGGTTGCCCGCGGCGAACTCGACGGCGGCGGCGAAGATGTCGGAGGTCGCCTCGTTCAACCCGCCGGACTCGCCGCTGTAGTTGAGGTTGGCGGTGACCGAGGTGAGACCGTGCGTCATCTCGTGGGCGGCCACGTCGATCGAGGTGAGAGGGTTGGCGTTGCCCGACCCGTCGCCGTACGTCATGCAGAAGCAGGCGTCCTGCCAGAACGCGTTGACGTAGTTGTTGCCGTAGTGGACCCGGCTGTACGGGGCGACACCGTCGTTGCGCAGCCCGTTCCTGCCGTGCACGTTCTTGTAGTAGTCCCAGGTCAGCGCCGCGCCGTAGTGGGCGTCCGCGCCGGCCGTCTCCAGGTTGCCGGTGGTCCCGTCGCCCCAGATGTCGTCGGAGCCGCTGAACAGGGTGCCGGTGCCGGACGAGCCGCGATTGAGGTTGTACGTGCGGTGGTTGCCCCGGTCGGCGTCGGTCAGCGTGTACGACGAGCCGGACTCGCTCGTGCCGAGCGTGACCGTTCCGCTGTAGCGGGTGTTGCCCGTGCCGGTGTGCACACCCTCGTACTCGAACAGCTTCTTGCCGGTCTGCGCGTCGGTGATGACGTGCAGCTCGCTCGGGGTGTCGTCGTGCTGGAACCCGCTGACGACGGTCTCGTAGGCGAGGGTGGGCGTGCCCTTCGCGGCCCAGACGACCTTGCGGACGCTGTCCGCCTCGGTCTTGGCCGACCCCTCGTCCTTGGCCGCCTTGAGCGCCTGCTTCTCCGCCGTGGCCTTGCTGACCGCGGCGCTGAGGTCCGACACCTTCAGCCGGGGCTTGTAGGAACGGGTGACGCTCTCGACCGCGCCGGACTTCGACGCGTGGACGATGAGGTCGCCGCCGAGGACGGGAAGTCCGGCGTAGGTGCGCTCGTAGCGGGTGTGCAGGGTGCCGTCGGCGTCCTTGACGACGTCACGGACCCGCAGCTCCTCCTTGCCGCCCAGGTCGAGGCGGTCGGCGGTGCTGTCCGTGGCCTTCTCGGCCTTGCGGATGAGGGTCTCGCGCTGAGCGGGGATCAGCTTCGCGGGCAGGGACCCGCGGTCGGGCTTGGCGGCCGCGGGACGGGCGATGCCTTCGCCGCCGTCACCGCGGGCGCTGGCCGAGCCGCCCGGTACCGCCACCGCGAGCATCGCTGCCGCGACGACCAGCGTGGCCATGGCCGTTGTACGTCTGTGGGGGGTGGATCTCACGCGAACTCCTTTGCTGCGGCCGACGTTGGACGAACGGCCGTACGAAGGACCCGGTGCACGGATGGGGCGCCGGGTGGTGCAGGGAGAGCTGCGTTGCGGGTGCGCGTGCTCCGTCGTGAGACGGAGTGGGCACAGAGTGACAGACGTGAGCCGCTTATGTCAGGGGCATATCAAGTCTTTGGCCGGAAACTGTTCGATTATCGAGTGGTCGCCGACGGGCTGACCATGGCGGACCCGGAATCGGCCCACGCGGCGTTCGAGGAGCGGACGCGGCGACCCCGAGTGCCGTCCGGGCCGTCGGGCGCCCGGCACGGACGGCGGAGCGTGGGCTTATCGGCGTCAGCCGTGGACGGGGGGCACCTGCGGGCCGTCCTCCAGGGAGTCGGCGTTCCTGAGGTGGTCGCGCAGCCACTGCTCGGTGTGGTTCACATGCATCAGCGCGGCGGCGTGAGTGAGGACGGCGTCACGGGACGACAGGGCCTCGAAGATCGCCTCGTGTTCCGCGAGGGTGCGCCCCGAGGCCTGGTCGTCCACCAGACCGCGCCAGATACGGGCGCGCAGCGTACGGCCCGAGATGCCCTCCAGCAGGGTGAGCAGCGTCTCGTTGCCCGTGGCCGCGACGACGGCACGGTGGAACGCCGCGTCGTGCGCGTTCAACTGCTCGACGTCGTCGCGCGCCGCGCGCATGGCGTCCAGGTGCTGCTTCACCTCAGCCAGTTGCTCGTCGGTGATCCGGGTGGCGGCGAGGGAGGTGGCGACCGGTTCGAGGAGCCGGCGCACCTCCATCAGGTCCAGCAACGCCACCGTGTCGCCCTGCAGCAGCTCCACCGCGCCACCGAGACCTTCGAGCAGCAGGCTGGGCTGGAGACTGGTCACATAGGTGCCGTCGCCCCGCCGCACCTCCAGGACACGGGCGACGGCGAGCGCCTTGACGGCCTCGCGCGCCAGGTTGCGCGACAGGCCCAGCTGCGCGGCCAGCTCCGGTTCCGGCGGCAGCTTGGAGCCCGGCGGCAGCGCGCCGGTGCGGATCAGCTCGCGGATCTGCTCAATGGCCCGGTCCGTCAGAGACAACGCCCACCCCTTCCGTCTCCGGAGTGTGCTCCGCGCTGTTCCGCGTGGGTACGTCCGGTCTGATCAGTCCCCTGGTGCGAAGATCGTCCCAGAGGCCTTCGGGCACCCGCCGACGGTACAGGTCCACGTTCCGCCTGACCTGCTCCTCGTTCCTCATTCCCAGGGTGACGTTGATGATACTGGGATGGCTGAAGGGGAAGGCGATCGCGGCGGCGGGCAGGGTCGTCCCGTGACGTTCGCAGACCTCGGCGATCTCCCGCGCCCGGGCGACGAGGTGCGGTGGGGCGTCCGCGTAGTCGAACTTCATGCCGGGGGCCGGGCGGTCCCGTGACAGCAGACCCGAGTTGAACACGCCGACGGCGACCACGCTCCTGCCGTGGTCGACGGCGGCGGGCAGGACGTCGTCGAGGGCGGACTGGTCGAGGAGCGTGTAGCGGCCGGCGAGCATCACGACGTCGGCGGCGGTCTCGCGAAGGAAGCGGGCGAGCATGGCCGACTGGTTCATACCGGCGCCGATCGCTCCGACGACTCCCTGGTCGCGCAGGTCGGCGAGGGCGGGCATGGCCTCGTCGGCGGCCTGCCGCCAGTGGTCGTCGGGGTCGTGGAGGTAGACGATGTCGAGCCGGTCGAGGCCGGTCCGTTCCAGGGTGGCGTCGATGGAGCGCAGGACGCCGTCGCGGCTGAAGTCCCACTCGCGGCGCAGGTCGTCCCGGACGACGAACCCCTCGCTGTCGACGCCTCGCGGCCGTTCGTTGGGCACGAGGAGGCGGCCCACCTTGGAGGAGACGACGTACCGCTCGCGGGGCAGGCCCCGCAGAGCGGCTCCGAGGCGCCGCTCGGACAGTCCGAGCCCGTAGTGGGGCGCGGTGTCGAAGTAGCGGATGCCCGCGTCCAGGGCGGTCTCGACGGCGGCCGCCGCGTCCTGGACCGGTGTGACCCGGTAGAGGTTGCCGATGACGGAGGCACCGAAGCCCAGCTCGGTGACCTCGACGGAGGTGTTCGCGATCTTGCGGTTGCGCACGGCGTGCTCCTGGGGGCGGGGTTGCGGAGGGGACGGGGCGCCGGTCAGCGCCGGACGGCGGCCGAGCCACCGGCCACGAGCGCCTCGACCTCCGCGAGCGACGCCATGGAGACATCGCCCGGTGTGGTCATGGCGAGCGCCCCGTGCGCCGTGCCGTAGGCGAGGGCGCGCTCCAGGCCGGTGCCGGTGAGCAGGCCGTGGATGAGACCGGCGGCGAACGCGTCGCCGGAGCCGATGCGGTCCAGGACCTGCAGACCCGGCAGGTCGGGGCCCGCGACGAAACCGTCCGTCGGCGACCAGGCCGCCGAGGACCAGTCGTTCACGCCCGCCGACGGCACCCCGCGCAGTGTCGTCGCCAGCACCCGTGCCGACGGCAGCCGGCGGGCGACCTCGGCGAGCGCGTCGGGCACCTCGTCCCGGCCGACCCGCACCGCTCCCGGGTACGGTCCGGCCAGGCCGAGGGCGCCCACCACCACGTCGGCGTGCCGGGCGAGCCGCAGGTCGACCTCGCGGGCCCGGTCGGCACCGCCGCGGCCCGCCCAGAGGCTGGGGCGGTAGTTCGGGTCGTAGGAGACGGTGACGCCGTGGCGGCGGGCGGCGGCCATGGCCTCGTCGGCGACGTCGACGGTGGTGTCGGACAGGCCGGCGAAGATGCCGCCGGTGTGGAACCAGCGGGGCCCGGACGCGAACAGTGTGTCCCAGTCGATGTCGCCCTTGCGCAGCTGGGAGACAGCGGTGTGCGCGCGGTCGCTGACGCCGAGGGCGCCGCGGATGCCGTAGCCGCGCTCGACGAAGTTCAGGCCGTTGCGGGCGGTGCGGCCGATGCCGTCGTCGGGCACCCAGCGGATCAGCGAGGTGTCGACGCCGCCCTGGAGGACGAGGTCCTCGACGAGCCGGCCGACCGCGTTGTCGGCGAGGGCGGTGACGACGGCCGTACGCAGCCCGAAGCAGCGGCGCAGGCCTCGTACGACGTTGTACTCGCCGCCGCCCTCCCACACCTGGAAGGTGCGGGTGGTGCGGATGCGCCCCTCGCCCGGGTCGAAGCGCAGCATCACCTCGCCCAGGGCCAGCACGTCGATCACCGGGCACTCCTCTCCACGGCCTCGGCGGTCAGCCGGCGGATCCCGGCGAAGTCGCCGCGCTCCAGATGGCCCGGCGTGGCCATCCAACTGCCGCCGACGGCGAGAACCGCAGGATGGGCGAGATAGTCGGACATCCGGTCGAGGCCGATGCCGCCGGTCGGCACGAAACGCACCCCGGGGAAGGGGGCGGCCAAAGCCCGCAGCAGCGCGCCCCCGCCGAGCGGCTCCGCGGGGAAGAGCTTGACGGTGTCGAGGCCCGCCGCGAGGGCGCGCATCAGCTCGGTCGCGGTGGCGATGCCCGGCACGACGGGCACCCCCAGCTCGCGGCAGCGCGCGACGACGTCCCCGTCGTAGCCGGGGGAGACGACGAAGCGTGCGCCCGCCGCCACCGCCCGTTCCGCCTGCTCGGCGGTGAGCACGGTCCCGGCACCGACGACCAGGCCACCGTGCGCGGCCATCGTCTTCAGGACCTGCGCCGCGTCCGGCGTGCGGAAGGTGACCTCCGCGCACCGCGCGCCGCCTGCCGCGAGCGCGTCGGCGAGCGGGCCTGCCGTGCCGGGGTCGGGCACGGTCAGCACCGGCAGGATGCGGCAACCGTCGAGCACGCCCGCGAGATCGGTGCCGGTCATCGGCCGAGCCATCCGCCGTCGACGGGCAGGACCGTGCCGTGGACGTAGGCGGCGGCGTCGGAGGCGAGGAAGACGGTGGCCCCGGCCAGGTCGTCGGCGCTGCCCCAGCGTCCGGCGGGAATGCGGTCCAGGATCGCCTTGCTGCGGACGGGGTCGTCCTGGAGGGCCTGGGTGTTGTCGGTGGCGATGTAGCCGGGCGCGATGGCGTTGACGTTGACGCCGTGCGGTGCCCATTCGTTGGCGAGGGCCTTGGTCAGACCGGCGATGCCGTGCTTGGCGGCCGTGTAGCCGGGGACGGTGATGCCGCCCTGGAAGCTGAGCAGCGACGCCGTGAAGACGACCTTCCCCCGGCCGCGGGCCACCATCGTCGCGCCGACCGCCCGGGTGAGGGCGAACTGGGCGCTCAGGTTGACCTGGAGCACCAACTCCCAGTCCTCGTCGGGGTGTTCGGCGGCCGGGGCGCGGCGGATGGTGCCCGCGTTGTTGACCAGGATGTCCACCGGGCGCTCCCGGCCGGCCAGCTCCGCGCCCAGGGCGCGCACGGCGTCGGGGTCGGCGAAGTCGGTGCGGATCGCCTCGAAGGTGCGGCCTGCGGCGGTCACGTCCTTCTCGACCTCGCTGCCGGATTCCTCCAGGTTGGCGCTCACTCCGATGATGTCCGCTCCGGCGGCGGCGAGTGCGCGGGCCATGGCCCGGCCGATACCACGCCGGGCTCCGGTGACGACGGCGAGCTTCCCGGTGAGGTCGAAGGCGCTCATACGGCGGCTCCTTGCGTGTCGTCGGAGGTGTCGGTGTCGTCGGTGCAGTCCACGAGGATCTTCATCACGTCACCGCCGCCCTCCAGCGCCTCGAACGCGGCGGGTGCCTGGGTGAGGGGGACGACCTTGCTGATCAGCCGGTCGGCGGGGATCGTGCCGTCCGCGACCAGGGCGACCGCCCGCTCGAAGTCGGAGCGGTCGTACAACCGGGCTCCGACGAGGGTGAGTTCGCGCCAGAAGAAGCGGTGCAGGTTCACCTCGCGGGGCCGGGGATGGATCGCGACCAGACACAGCCGCCCCCGCACCCCGAGGACTTCCACGGCGGTGTCGACACCGCCCGCCGCGCCGGACACCTCGAACGCCACGTCCGCGCCCGCGTCGGCGGTCCACGTGCCGACGAGGGCGCCGATGTCGTCGGCGGTCGGATCCCACGTGGTCAGCCCCAGTCCCTCGGCCAGCGCACGGCGGTGGGCGCTGAGCTCCACCACCCGCACCTCGGCCCCGGCGGCCTGCGCGACCAGTGCGATCAGCACCCCGACCGGCCCACCGCCGACGACCACGACCTTCTCGCCCTCGGCGACCTGCGCCCGCCCGACGTCGTGGACGGCCACCGCAGTGGGCTCCACGAGTGCGGCCCGGTCGAGCGGGAGTGATTCGGGCAGGCGGATCAGGGTGGAGGCGGGTACGGTCCAGCGCTGCTGCATGGCGCCGGGGGAGTCGATGCCGATGAAGTCGAGGTGCTGGCAGACGTGTTGGTGCCCGGCCCGGCAGGCGGGGCAGGTGCCGTCCCAGCGCAGCGGCATCACCGTCACCGCGTCCCCGACCTGCCAGCCTTCCACGTCGGGGCCGACCCCGACGATCCGGCCGGACATCTCGTGCCCCAGCACGGCGGGCGTGGCGACGCGGGCGTCCATGTCGCCGTGGAAGATGTGCAGGTCGGTGCCGCAGATACCGACGTAGGCGGGGGCCAGCTCCACCTCCCCGGGGCCCGGCTCCACACTCGGTGCGGGAGCCGTGTCCAGGGTGCGGGCGGCCGTGTAGCGGACGGCGAGTGTCATCGTGTTCCCGGGGTCTCTACGGCGCGGACGCCGATGGTCAGCAGCAGGTTGGCGTAGGTGCGGACGTCTGCGGTGACGACGGTCAGCGCGAGGTCGGGGGAGCGGGCGGCGTCGTAGAACGCGAACCGGTCGAGGGCCTCCACCGGGGCGGGCGCCAGACGCGCGCGGTACTCGGCGATGGCCGGCGGTTCCGGTTCGCCCTCGGGCGGCACCATCACCTGGGCCGACTCCACGGGCAGCGCGGTCAGCAGGACGTCGAGGACGGTGGTGACGTCCAGCAGCCCGGGGGCCAGGTTCAGGTGCACGGTCCTCGCGCGGTCGCCGGTGGCGGTGCTCGCCGGGTAGTGGCCGTCGGCGAGCAGCACACGGGCACCGTGGCCGGCGCCGGCCAGCGCTTCGAGGATGCCGGGGTGCAGCAGATCGGTCAGGAGCACGGTGTTCCCTCCTTCCTCTCGGGAGTGGGTGGTTCAAGGGGGCCGAGGCGGTAGAAGGCGGTCGCGGTGCCGGCGAGGATCGCCTCCGTCTCGGTCGCGGAGCAGCCGTCGAGCAGTTCCTCGACGGTCGCCGCCCACGCGTTCCAGCCTCCGGCGAGGACACAGACCGGCCAGTCCGAGCCGAACATCAGCCGGTCGGGGCCGAAGACGGAGAGCAACAGCTCCCACACCGGGCGGATGTCGTCGGTCGTCCACGTCCGGTGGGCGGCCTCCGTGACCAGACCGGAGACCTTGCACCGCACCTGCGGATGGGCGGCGAGCCGTCTCAACCCCTGCTCCCAGGAACCGAGTTCACCTGAGGCGATGGGCGGTTTGCCCGCGTGGTCGAGGACGAGCGGCAGATCGGGGAGACGCTCGGCCAGCCGCACCGCCTGGTCGAACTGGTGATCACGGATGAGGATGTCGTACGCCAGTCCGCGCTCCCGCACCGCACGCAACGACCGCTCCACGGAGGGCTGTTGCAGCCAGAGTGGGTCGGACTCGCCTTGGACGAGGTGGCGTACGGCTCGCAGACACCCGCCACCGGGGCCGGCCCGCAGCTCGTCGAGGACGTCGCCGACGGCCGGTGCGGTCAGGTCGACCCAGCCGACGACCGCGCCGACCAGGGGGTCCCGCTCGGCCAGCGCGAGGAGTTCACGGGTCTCCGGCACGGACGTGACGCACTGGACGACGACGGTGCGCCGCAGCCGCCGCCCGGCAATCGGCCGGGTCGCGGCCGCTCGCAGGTCGTCCGTGCCGAAGCTTCGGTGGATCGGCGCGTGGCCCGGCTCGCTCAGCCAGGGCTGGGGACGGCGGTCGAGGTCCCAGACATGGTGGTGGGCGTCGATCAGCGGCAGCACCTCAGACACGGACGGACCAGACGGGGCCGTCGGGGTAGGTGTACTCCTTGAGGGAGGCGGGGTGCATCTGCGCGCCGAGCCCCGGCAGCGTCGGCGCCAGGTAGTGGCCGTCGGCGATGCGCACCGGGTCGACGAAGTGCTCGTGCAGATGGTCGACGTACTCGATGACGCGGTCCTCGGTGGTGCCGGAGACGGCGACGTAGTCGAACATCGACAGGTGCTGGACCATCTCGCACAGGCCCACTCCGCCGGCGTGCGGGCACACCGGTACGCCGAACTTCGCGGCGAGCAGCAGGATCGCGAGGTTCTCGTTGACCCCGCCGACCCGCGCGGAGTCGATCTGCACGATGTCCACCGCCTGCGCCTGGAGGAGCTGCTTGAACACGACCCGGTTGGCGACGTGTTCACCGGTGGCGACCTTGATGGGGCCGAGCGCCTTACGGACGGCGGCGTGGCCGAGGATGTCGTCGGGGGAGGTGGGCTCCTCGATCCAGTACGGGTCGTAGGGGGCCAGCTCGCGCATCCAGTCGATGGCGGGCTGGACGTCCCACCGCTGGTTGGCGTCGACGGCGATGCGGATGTCCGGCCCGACGGTCTCGCGGGCGGTGCGCATGCGCCGAATGTCGTCCTGGAGGTCCGCGCCGACCTTCAGCTTGATCTGGGTGAAGCCGTCGGCGACGGCTTCGCGGGCGAGGCGGGACAGCTTCTCGTCGGAGTAGCCGAGCCAGCCGGGGGTGGTGGTGTAGGCGGGGTAGCCCCGCTCCAGCAGGTGGGCGATCCGCTCCTCGCGGCCCGGTTCGGCGCGGCGCAGGATCTCCAGTGCCTCCTCGGGGGTGAGGGCGTCGCTGAGCCAGCGGAAGTCGACCTGCGCGACCAGTTCCTCGGGCGTCATCTCGGCGAGGAAGCGCCACACGGGCTTCCCGGCCCGCTTGGCGGCGAGGTCCCAGGCCGCGTTGACGACGGCTCCGGTCGCCATGTGGATGGCGCCCTTCTCCGGGCCGAGCCAGCGCAGTTGGGGGTCGTGGACGAGGGAGCGGGAGAACGCGCCCAGGTCGGCGCAGAGTTCCTCGACCGGAAGGCCCACCACGTACGGGGCGAGGGCCGCGATGGCGGCGGCCTGGACATCGTTGCCGCGGCCGGTGGTGAAGGCCAGGGCGTGCCCCTCCAGCCCGTCACCGGCGTCGGTGCGCAGGACGACGTACGCGGCGGAGTAGTCGGGCTCGGGGTTCATCGCGTCCGACCCGTCCAGGTGCTCGGACGTCGGGAAACGTACGTCCAGCACCTCGAGGGCGGTGATGCGGGCGGCGGCCGGGGAAGCGGACGGGACGGATTGCATGACGGCAACTCCTGTGAGGGGCGGGTACTTACGGGCGGCCCCGCGTGACGGGAACGGGGGCCGGCGGAGGAGTGGGGCGGCCGGTGCGGCCGCCGGGTCACTCCTGGACCTTGCCGCCCGTGATGCGGGAGATGGTCAGCGCGACCAGGATGATCAGGCCGTTGAGGGCGCCGATCCACTGGGCGGGCACGCCGGCCAGGGTGAGCACGTTCTGGATCATGAAGAGCAGGAGGATGCCGCTGAAGGCGCCGAACATGGTGCCCTTGCCGCCGTTGAGGCTGATCCCGCCGATGACGGCGGCGGCGAAGACGGTGAAGATGTAGCCGTTGCCCTGCGCGGACGCGACCGAGGCGAGGCGCCCGGAGAGCATCAGCCCGGCGAGCGCGGCGAGCAGGCTGCCGGTGACGATGACGATCCACAGCACCCGGTCGGTGCGGATGCCCGCCGCCTTCGCCGCGTCGACGTTGCCGCCGATCGCGTACAGCGACCGGCCGAAACCGGTCCAGCCGAGGACGACGATCGCGACGGCGAACAGCAGCAGGCAGATCCAGATCGACGCGGGCACCCCGAACCACGCGGCGGTGCCGAGGTAGAGCATCGACTCCGGCAGCTGGAAGAAGGTCTGACCGCCCGAGATGCCGGTGAGGACACCGCGCAGCACGATCAGCATGCCGAGGGTGACGATGAAGCCGTTGAGGCCGAACCGGATGATCAGCAGGGCGTTGATCACCCCGACGAGCGCGCCCACGGCGAGGGTGACGGGCACGGCCCAGGCGCCGGGCAGCAGTCCGAGTCCGTGGCCGGCGCCGGTCGGCACCACCAGCCAGGCCGCGACACCGGGCGCGAGGCCCATGGTGGACTCCAGCGACAGGTCCATCTTCTTGACGATCAGGATCATCGTCTGGGCGAGGACCAGCAGGGCCATCTCGGACATCGTCTGCAGGACGTTGACGAGGTTGTCGGTCTGGAGGAAGACCGGGTTGACGATCTGTCCGACGATCGCGATGACCACGATGGCCGGGACCAGCGCGAGGTCGCGCATCCGGGCCAGGGGGATCCGGCCGCCGAGCAGTGCGGCCCGCCGGGGCCGTGGCGCGGATGCCTCGGTCGCGGCGGTGTCCGCGAGGACGGTTTCTGGCATCACGTCAGGCATGCAGGTCCACTCCTTCCATCGCGGCCACGAGTTCGTGGTCGTGCCAGCCGCGGGCGATCTCTGAGGTCACACGGCCCTGGAACATCACCAGGACCCGGTCGCACATGCGCAGGTCGTCGAGCTCGTCGGAGGCGATGAGCACCCCCGTGCCGGTCTCCGCGGTCTCCTCGACCTTGCCGAGGAGGAACTCCTTGGAGCGCACGTCCACGCCCGCGGTCGGATTGATCAGCACCAGCAGTCGGGGGTCGTCGGCGAGGGCCCGGGCCATGACGACCTTCTGCTGGTTGCCCCCGGACAGCGCGGACACGGGCAGGTCGGGGCCGGGCGTCTTGATCGCCAGGTTCTCGATCATGCCTTCGGCGAGCCGGTCCCGGCGGCCCCGGCTGAGGAACCCGGCCTGACTCAGCCGCTGCGGTACGGACAGGGTGGCGTTGTCCGCGATCGACATGTCCGGTACGAAGCCCTGGTGGTGCCGGTCCTGGGGGACGAACCCGGCGCCGGCGGCGAGCGCCGCGGGCACACTGCCCGGCCGGGGGCGCTTCCCGGCGATCTCCACCTCGCCCGCCGCCGCGGCCCTCAGGCCGACGACGGTCTCGGCGACCTCGGTGCGTCCGCTGCCGGCGGCGCCCGCGAGCCCGACGATCTCGCCCGCCCCGACCCGGAGGGTGACGTCGTCGTAGCCGTCGCCCCGCAGGGCGTTGACGTGCAGCGCGGCGGGGGCGGCGGCGTCGAGGGTGCCGGACCGTTCCGCGCGCCGGTCGGTCGCTGCCTCGCCGGTCATGGCGGCGACGAGATCGGCCCGGGCGAGGTCCGCGACCGGCGCCGTCACGATGTGCCGGGCGTCGCGGAAGACCGTCACCATGTCGCAGATCTCGTAGATCTCCTGGAGGTGGTGGCTGATGAAGAGGAAGGTGACGCCCTGGCGTTGCAGATCGCGGATGCGGTCGAAGAGGCGGTTGATGGCGGCACCGTCGAGTTGCGCGGTCGGCTCGTCGAGGATGATGAACCGCGCCCCGAAGGACAGGGCCCGGGCGATCTCCACGAACTGCCGTTGCTCAACGCTCAGTTCCCCGGCGGGGGTCTGCGGGTCGACGTCCACCGACCAGGTCGACAGCAGTTCCTGTGCGCGGCGCCGGGTGGCCTGCCAGCTGATGAGCCGGCCGCGGGCCCGGTCGTGCCGGTTCAGGAAGAGGTTCTCGGCGACCGTCAGGGTGGGGATGATGGTCGACTTCTGGTAGACGCAGGCCACCTGGCGCCGCCAGGCGTCCCGGTCGCTGAGCCGGGGAGCGGGCCGGCCGCCGAAGGCCACCGTTCCCTCGTCGGGGGCCTGGAGACCGGTGAGGACCGACACCAGGGTCGACTTGCCGGCTCCGTTGCGGCCGACGAGGGCGTGGGTCTCGCCGGGCCGGATGGTGATCCGGGCGCCGTCGAGGGCCACGGTCGGCCCGAATCGTTTGACTATGCCCGCCGCCTCGACGACGGGCGGGTCCGAGGGGGCCCGTCCGCCGTCCGCCGGGGCGGGCGCGGGGGTGACTGTCCGCTCCCCGTCGCTCATCTCAACCGCCTTGTCTCGTGAGCCTTCGCGTTCGGGTGAGGGGTCAGCCGAGGTTGTTGCCCCACAGGGACGTGTCGTCGCTCTTGACGCTGGGCACACCGCCGTAGGAGCCGCCGTCGGCGGTGACGAGCGGGGCGGAGAGCTGGTCTTCCAGCAGGCCGTCGCGGACCTTGATGATGGTGCTGTCGTGGTCGGTCTTGCCGGGCTTGAACGTCTTCCCGTCGATCGCGGCCTTGAGGTAGTACAGGGCGTACTTGGCGTACAGGTCGGCCGGCTGGGACACCGTGGCGTCGATCTTGCCCTCGCCGATGGACTTGAGCTCCTCGGGGATGCCGTCGTTGGACACGACGAACACGTGCTTCTTGTCCTTCGGGTCCACCAGCAGACCCTTCTGCTTGAGGACCTGCAGCGTCCCGGACAGCGCGAAGCTGGACTGCATGTAGACGCCCTTGATGTCCGGGTGCTGGGTCAGCCGGGTCTGGAGCTTCTGCGCGGCGACCGCTCCGTCCCAGTTGGTGGCCTCACCGAACACCGTGATGTCCGGGTAGTTCTTCTTCATGCACTCGTTGAACGCCTCGGTGCGGTCACGGCCGTTGATGGAGTCCAGACCGCCCTGAAGCATCACGACCTTGCCCTTGCCCTTCAGCTTCGTGCCGAGGAACTGGCAGGCCTTCTCGCCGTAAGCGCGGTTGTCGGCGCGCACCACCATGTAGACGTCGCCGTTGTCGGGGCGGGTGTCGACGGTGACCACGGGGATCTTCTTCGCCGCCAGCTGCGCCAGGCTCGGGGCGATGGCGGCGGTGTCCTGCGGGGCCATCGCGAGGCCCTTGACGCCCTGGCTGATGAACGTCTGCGCGTTGGCGGTGAGCTTGGCGACGTCGTTCTGGGAGTTGGTGGTCTTGAGGGAGAGGCCCAGCTCCTTGGCGTACTCCGGCGTGTACTTGATGTACGAGTTCCAGAAGTCGGTGTCGGAGCGCGGGTAGTCGACGCCGACCAGCGGCTTGTCGCCCGACGCCGAGGCGTCGGTGGAGCCGCTGCCGCACGCACTGAGCAGCGCCAGTGCGGACAGGGCGGATACGGCGGAACAGAGGGCTGTTCTGAGTCTCATGAGGGCTTCCTCGCGCTGGTCCCGTAGCGGGAGACGTTTCGCCTAGACGACATCCGTGTATCGCGGCGGAGTAGAGATGGGATGTCTTTATAGGCTCGGTCTTGCCTGGCTGTCCAGTCTCTTGCGCAACTCCTGAGAAAGGAGCAGTTCAGAGGGTGCCCTGATGGTGAGGGTGGGCTGGCGAGTGCAAGATCCATCCCATGAATACGGCTCGTGGGCCCTTGCGGACATGCCAGGGTCGGAAGCGAATACATACCATGTCTACGCATGCGAATAGTGCGACAAAGCAGGACAGTCCAGGGCAATGATGTTGCCCTCTCGCGCTTTTCATCCCTGCACGCTGGTTGACATGGCGAGGCGGCGTGCCCGACCTTCGTGCGTGTTCCCCTGAGTTCCCCCTCCCCCCTCCGCATCAGGGATGTGACCATGTCGAGTTCGATCAGCAGACGCCGGCTCCTGGCCGGGGCCACCTGGGTGGCCGCCGCGGCCGTCGCCGGAGGCGTCCTCGGCGCCGGCGTGGCCCAGGCGGCGCCCAGCACCTACACGCCCGACTGGGATTCGGTCGACCAGCACCCGCCGGCCCCCGAGTGGTTCCAGGACGCGAAGTTCGGCATCTACTTCCACTGGGGTGCCTTCAGCGTCCCCGCCTACGACAACGAGTGGTACCCGCGCAACATGTACGAGGCCGGAAGCAACGCCAACCGGCACCACATCGCGACCTACGGCCAGCCCGCGGCGTGGCCGTACCACCAGTTCATCGAGGGGGCCAAGGACCTCGCGGGCAACACCGTGAAGTTCGCGCCGAAGCTGAAGTCGGCCGGCGGCGCCTTCGACCCCGACGAGTGGGTGCAGCTGTTCGTGGACGCGGGCGCCAGGTTCGCGGGCCCCGTCGCCGAACACCACGACGGCTTCTCCATGTGGGACAGCCAGGTCAACGAGTGGAACTCGGTGAAGAAGGGCCCCGGCCTCGACCTGCTGGCCCTCTTCGCCACGGCCGTCCGCGCCAAGGGTCTCAAGCTGCTGGTGGCCATGCACCACGCGTTCCACTACAACGGCTTCTACGAGTTCGCCCCCGCCCAGACGGACCCCAGCCTCAAGAAGTTCTACGGGCAACTGGGCGCGGCGGCGGAGAACCAGCTCTGGTTCGACAAGCTCAAGGAGGTCATCGACCGCGCGAAGCCCGACATCCTGTGGCAGGACTTCAAACTGGACGCCGTCGACGAGCAGCAGCGCCTGAAGTTCCTGGCCTACTACTACAACCAGGCCAACAGTTGGGGCCGTGAGGTCGTCGCCACCTACAAGGACGGCATGAACGGCAAGGGCGAGGTCTTCGACTACGAGCGCGGCGGCCCGGCCGACCTCACCACCCCGTACTGGCTGACCGACGACAGCATCTCCAACAGCAGCTGGTGCTACACGCAGGGCATCGGCTACTACAGCGTCAAGCAGATGCTGCACGCGTTCATCGACCGGGTCAGCAAGAACGGCAACATGCTGCTCAACATCGCGCCGATGGCCGACGGCACCATCCCGCAGGCACAGAAGGACATCCTGCTCGGCATCGGCGACCACCTGAGACGCTTCGGCGAGTCGATCTACGCGACCCGCGCCTGGACGGTCTACGGCGAGGGCCCGACGAAGATGGGCGGTGGTTCCTTCACCAATCCGACGGCCGGCACGGCGCAGGACATCCGCTTCACCCGCAACAAGGCCGACAACGTCCTGTACGCCACCGTTCTGGGCTGGCCCGGCAGCTCGCTGACCATCAAGACGCTCAGCTCGGACCGCATCAACCTCTCCTCGCTGACCTCGGTGAAACTGCTCGGCTCCACCGCCGGCACCACCATCGACCTGCCCACCCCCACGCAGAACTCCTCCGGCCTCACGGTCGCCCTGCCGTCCTCCGCGCCCTACAGCGCCCACGCCTACGTCCTGAAGCTCTCCTTCTCCGGCACCATCCCGGGCATGGCGCCGCTCGTCGGCGCCGTCGCCTTCTCGGACGTCAACTACTCCGGCAACTCCGCCCCGTTCGCCCTCGGCGACTACACCGCGGCCGAGCTGACCGCGGCCGGACTGGGCACACGCACCATCTCCTCCCTGCGCCCGGGCCCGGGCTACCAGGTGATCGGCTACTCGGGAGACAACTTCACCGGCACCTCCTGGACGTTCACCGCAGACAACCCCGACCTGCGGAACACCGGCAACAACGACCAGATCACCTCCCTGAGGGTCCAGTTCAACCCGGCGAGGTACTTCCGGATCACCAACGTCACCAACGGCCTGGCCCTGGACAGCGGCGGCGATGTCGCCTCCGGGTCCAACCTCAAGCAGTGGACGTGGGACGGCCACAACAACCTCCAGTGGCACGCCGAGCCGATCGCGGGCGGCTACTACCGGCTGGTCAACCGCACCAACGGCATGGTCGCCGACGGCTGGGGCGCCACCTCCGACGGCTCCACGGCCAGACAGGCTCCCTGGAACGGCGGCCCCAACCAGCAGTGGAAGATCACGAACCGGGGCGGTGACCGCCACACCATCGCCAACCGCGCCACCGGCCTGGTCCTCGACGGAGGGGGCAACGTCTCCTCCGGCTCCGTCACCAAGCAGTGGACCTACGGCAGCAGCACCAACCTCCAGTGGACGTTCACGGCCCTCTGACCGGTCGGACGGCTCCGGCGCACGAACCCCGGCCGACAGGCGGGGGTTCCCCCGCCGATCGGCGGAGTGACGGCGGGCCGCCGGCGCGATGGGATGGGCCATGCCGCGCACACGAGGCGGCCGGAACACGGAAGGTCCCCCCACACCGCCGGCGTGAAGCGGCGGAGGACACCGACCCCTGAGCGGACGTCCTCCTGACGCCGGCGGGCGCCCCTCCGCCGCCCCCGGGCGGAGGGGCCTTCCCCCGTTCCACGGGCCGACCACGACGGACGGGCCCCCGGCGAACCACGCCGGGGGCCCGCAGCCGTCAGCATCCGGCGTCTGCGCACCGGAGTCGGTCCCGTGCGCACCGGCGGCCGGCCCCTGAGGTCAGGGCGTGCCGCCCATAGTGGTGAGCGTGGACCGGTACGCCTGCTTCTTGTTGCCGCCGCGGTCGAACAGCAGCGGGTTCTCGCCACTGCGCCACGAGTCGCTGTCGCGGATGCCCCACACCGTGATGCCGGTGCAGCGCGACACGTTCAGACAGGCCCTGACCGTGTTGGCGTACGCGTTCGCCGGGGCCTGCGCGATGTCCAGCTCGGTGATCTGCACGTCCACCCCGAGAGCGGCGAAGCTCGACAGCGTCGTCTGGAAGCTGCCGGGAGGGCCGCCGGCACCGAAGTGGGACTGGAGACCCACGCAGTCGATGGGCACGCCGCGCGCCTTGAAGTCGCGCACCATGCGATAGACGCCCTGCGTCTTCGCGGCGTTCCAGTCCTCGATGTTGTAGTCGTTGTAGCAGAGCTTGGCCGACGGGTCGGCGGACCGGGCCGTGCGGAACGCCTCCTCGATGAAGCCGGTGCCCAGCACGTCACGGAAGACCGAGCTGCGCATCTGGCCGCTGCCGCCGTCGGCGAAGGCCTCGTTGACCACGTCCCAGGAGTGGATGCGGCCCTTGTAGCGGCCCGCCACGGTGGTGATGTGGTTGTTCATCACGCTGCGCAGCGTGTTGGCGTCCCTGATGGAGTTGACCCAGCCGGGCAGCTGGGAGTGCCACACGAGGGTGTGACCGCGGACCTTCTGGCCGCGGGACGCCGCGCGGTTCACGATCTGGTCGGCGGAGCCGAAGGTGAACTGGCCGCGGTTGCGCTCGGTCGCGTCCCACTTCATCTCGTTCTCGGGGGTGACCTGGTTGAACTCGCGGTCCAGGATGCCGGTGTACTGGCCGTCGCCGAGCCGGCCCGCGGCCACGGCGGTGCCGAAGTACCGTCCGGACTGGGCCGCCTGGGCGCCCAGCGTGCTGGCCCTCGGCGCGTCCGGGGCGCGGTCCGCGCCGTTCGCGATGCCGGGCGTCACCAGGGACACGACGGCTGCCAGGCCCAGGACCGACGCGCGGCGTCGGCCGAGCCGTTTCGACGGGTTCATGGTTCTCCTCGTACGGTCGGATGCGGGTGATGGTGATGCGGGTGCGACCTCAGGGCATGGACAGCTCGAACCGCGTGACGCGGACCGCGCCGCCCAGCGCCTGCGTGGCGTGGTTGAAGAGGGCGAACCGGTAGCCCATGAAGAAGCGCCAGTCGTTGCCCATCGAGAAGGCGGGACCGAGGCGGGTGAAGGTGACGCCGTCGGTGCTGTAGGAGAAGGTGGCGGGCCGGGGCGCTCCGGGACGGATGTCGGCGGTGGCCCGCAGCCAGACGCGACCGCCGGGCGCGTTCGCGCTCGCCCGCTCCACACCCGTGCCGGTGGTGTTCCAACTGCTGTTCATCGTCAGCCCGTCCACCATCACCAGCCGGGTCACGCCGCCGTCCCGCTTGAGCCCGATCCATGCGGAGGAGTCCCGCAGCAGCGCGAGTCCGGCCCGGTCGCCGTCCCGCATCGTCGAGTGGTCGAGCTGGACCGTGGCGGTGGAGGTCGGTCCCTGGATGCGGTGCGTGAGCGTGTTGCGGGCCCAGTACAGGTCGTTGGTGACCGTCGCCGTCCGCAGGGTGAGGCCGTTGTTCACCGACCACTTGGTGTTGTCGGGGTTGTGGTTCCACTCCCACTTCGGCTTGAGGGTCGTCCCGTCGAAGGTGTCCACGCCGATCATCGGGGTGACCTGGCGGGGCGGGGCGGGCACCACGGGGGCGGGGTACGAGGTGCCCCACGCGCCGTTCACCAACTGCACCACGGGCCAGCCGTCCGAGGTCCAGGTGATGGGCGCCAGGGCCGGTACCCGGCCGCCCGGATAGGCGTCCACGAACGCCAGGTAGTACCAGGCGCCGTTCTGCGTCTGCACCAGCCCGCCCTGGTGCGGGACGCCGCCGCCGGGGATCGGCCCCCGCAGGTCGAGGAGGACCTGGCGCATGGCGTACGGACCGAAGGGGCCGCTGGACGACTTGAGGATGTACTGCCCGTTCGCGGGGCGGGTCAGGAAGATGTAGTACTGCCCGTTGATCTTGTAGAAGCGGGAGCCCTCCAGGGTGCCGACGCTCGACGGGGTCGTGAACACCTGCTGGTTACGGACCTGGGTGCGCCCGTCGGGCGACAGCTGCGCCACGCTGATCGTGGTGTTGCCGTACGCCACGTACAAGGTGTCGTCGGTGTCGACGAGCAGCCCGGCGTCGTAGTAGGGCGTGTTGATCGTGGTGAGCCTGCTCCAGGGCCCCTCGGCGGCGGTGGCCGTGTAGATGTACGTCCTGGCGAAGTCGATCTGGCCGAGCCAGTAGAAGGTGCCGTTGCTCGGCCGGTGGGCCAGCGACGACGCCCAGATCCCGCGGACGTACCCGCGGCCGCCGTTCAGGTCGTACTTGGCGCCGAAGTCGAGGCTCGGCACCGAGTGGCCGGCGATCTCCCAGTTCACCAGGTCGTACGAGCGCAGGACGGGGGCGCCCGGCGAGTAGTGCATCGTCGAGGCCGAGGCGTAGTACGTGGTGCCGACGCGGATGACGTCGATGTCGGCGAAGTCCTGCCAGACGACCGGGTTGGTGAAGTTCGCCGCGGCGCTGTCCGGCCCCTCGGCGGCGATGCCGCGGGCCGCCGCCGTCAGAGGGAGGAAGGCGCCCGACGCCAGTCCCGCGGCCGCGGTCAGCGCTCGACGACGGCCCCACTGGTGACGAGGGCATGACATATCCATGTCGGTCTCCTTGTGTGGCCGGGCCGTCGGGGGCTGCGGGCGAACCGCCGGCGGCCGGGCGGTGGGGGGCTGCTGCCGGAGCGCGGTGCGGGTGCGGCGATGTGCGCGTGCGTGGGGGTGCTCTGTCACTTCTCGCGGTGTGCGGCGTCAGGGAGGTCATCCCGTTCGCCATCTCGGACACCAGCCGACTCATCGAGCACTTTGGATGATAGGAGCACGATGAACCGAGTCAATACCCCTCGCATGATTCGCCCTTGAACTCGAAATCTTTCGCTTGATGGGGGGCTGAAATCGAGCGGAAGGGGCGTGAGATGCGTCGGTCGAGAGGTGTTGACATGTGGTGCTGCCTCTCTATGCTCCCGGACTACCACCGGGCGGCCGATGTGGTTCGATCGTGAACAAGCTCGAATCTTGCGCCCGTTCATTAATGTCAGGTGCACGATATTCATAGGTCCGTGACCGCTTCGGCGGTGAGGCGCTCACGAACGCGCGCGGTGCCCGCATCGGCCCCGCTCTCCCCGCACAGCCGTATTCCGAGACAGAGGGAGTCGCATGATCACGAGGACAAGGAACCTCTTACGGCCCGCCATGGTCGCGGTCCTGCTCGTCCTGACCATGGCAGGCACGGCCCTGACCGGCGGCCCCGGCGCGGGCGCCGCGGTCGCGGCCTCCGACCCCGCCGCCGCACCCGCCCGAGAGGCCGCCGGGAGCCCCGGCTGTGGCAAGGCGCCCGGTCTGGCCAGCGGTACCCACACGATCCAGAGCAGTGGCAAGAACCGGAACTTCATCCTGCGGGTCCCGGACGGCTACGACCGCAACCGCGCCTACCGGCTGGTCTTCGGCTTCCACTGGCTGGGCGGCACCTCCAACGACGTCGCCACGGGCCGCACCGTGGAGACCGGCACCTGGGCGTACTACGGGCTCCAGCGGCTGGCGAACAACAGCACGATCTTCGTCGCGCCGCAGGGCCTCAACAACGGCTGGGCCAACTCCGGCGGCGAGGACATCACCCTCGTCGACGACATGCTCAGGCGGATCGAAGGGGCCCTGTGCGTCGAGACGACGCAGCGCTTCGCCCTCGGCTTCAGCTACGGCGGCGCCATGTCCTACTCGATCGCGTGCTCCCGTGCGAACGTCTTCCGCGCGGTCGCCGTCCAGAGCGGCGGCGTCCTCAGCGGATGCAACGGCGGCGGCCAGCGCATCGCCTACCTCGGTGTGCACGGCCTCAGGGACAGCGTCCTGAACATCTCCGGCGGACGGTCGATGCGGGACAGGTTCGTCAGGAACAACGGCTGCGCCGCCCAGAACCCGCCCGAGCCGGCGCAGGGCAGCCTCCAGCACCGGGTCACCACCTACTCGGGATGCGCGGCCGGGTACCCGGTCGCCTGGGCCGCCTTCGACGAGGGGCACATCGCCGCGCCGCAGGACGGACGCGGCGGTGACAGCGGCTCCCGGACCTGGCTGCCGGGCGAGATCTGGAAGTTCTTCACCCAGTTCGGTTAGACCACGGCGCCCTGACCCGGGCGGGCCGGTCACGGGGGACCGGCCGACCGCGACCGGCCGGCGCCGGACGCCGTACGAGCGTCCGGCGCCGGTCGCGTCAGGCTCTGGTGCAGGCCGTGCCGTTCAGACTGAACGCGCCCGGCGAGGCGAAGGCGCCGCTGTAGGTGCCCTGGAAGCCGAACGTCTGACTGCCGCCGGGGGAGATGCTCGCGTTGTGCGCCAGGCCGCTCGCCGTGACGGAACCCGACGACGGGGACACGGACGCGCTCCAGGCTCCGGTGATCTGCTGACCGGAGGGCAGGGTGAAGGCGAGCCGCCAGCCGTCGACGGGCGACGAACCGGTGTTGGAGACGGTGACGTTCGCGGTGAACCCGCCCTGCCACACGTTCGTGGCGTACGACACCGCGCACCCGGAGCCGCCACCCGGACCGCCGGGCCCGCCGCCCGTCTCGACAGTGGAGGAGAAGGAGTTCACGGACAGCCCCGTGCCGTTCTGCCAGGGCTCGAAACCGGCCTGAACACTCGTCAGATACCAGTTGTTCTGCGCCATTCCGCGGGACACGGCCTGCCGGACGAAGTCCATCACGTCGAAGCTCCAACTGCCGATGGCTGAGGGGGCGACGAAGGACAGCACGTCGTTGGAGCCGTTGCCGCCCTGCCACACCTGCCAGCTGCGCCCGCCCACGGTGGCGGTGCCGACCTGCGAGCCGATGGGCTGGATGGGGCCCACCTTGTTGAGCCAGATCATGATCTCGGTCCGGTTCACCCCGTCGGTACGGGGCGTCGGGTCCAGCCAGATGTCGTACGAGGCGTTGTAGACCGCGTCGCCGACGTACCCGTACGAGATGCTGCTCGGCGCGCTCGAGATGCGGGAGAGCTGTGCGGGCAGGTTCGTCCCCGGCGAGCAGTTGGTGTAGTGGCAGCCGTTGAACACGGAGGGGTACGACTTCGGCGCGCCGTTCGTCGGGACCGAACCGTCGGCCCGGCTGACCCGGAAACCGGAGCCCGTGGTGGTGACGCACTGGGGCTCGTTGGTGCCCCAGCGGTTGTTCTGGACGACGTACCGGCCCTGGATGACGGCCGAGCCGAACTGTTCGCACACCGTCGTGTCGGCCTGGGCCTGCGGTGTGGCGGCGAAGAGCGCCGCGACGGTGACGAGCGCGGTGACGAACGCGCCCAACGGGCCGCGCAGGAAGCGCGGAAGACGTGGTGACGGTCGCATGGGGGACCTCTTTCGGAGGTACGGCCGGGAAGGTGGGGTCGCGCGGGCGCTCCGGGCATCCCCCGTGATGGGAGCGCTCCCATTTCCTGTTCCGCTGTGGACTGTAGGAGCGCGGCCATGCCCCTGACAACCCTGGTGCAGTGGGTGAGTACGGGCGAGTCGTCCCGCGTCACCGGGCCCGCAGCGCGTCGAGCGCGGCGAGGGCCACATGGAGTTCGGTGCGCTCCTCCCCGGATTCGAGGTCACGGCCTAGGAGTCGCTCGATGGTGCGCAGACGCTGGTACATGGTCTCGCGGGCGAGGCCGCCCCGGCGTGCGGCGGTCGTCTTGTTGCCGGCGGCGTCGAGGTAGTGGCGCAGCGTCGTCAGCAGGTCGGAGCCGTGCTGGGTGTCGTGCTCGATGAGCCGGCCGAGCTGCCGCTCGGTGTACTCCTGGATCCGGGTGTCCTCACGCAGGGCGTACAGCAGGCGCCGCAGACCGATGTCGGACAGCTCGTGGAAGGAGCGGCCCTCGGGCAGGGGCAGGCCGCCGGGGGTGGCCTCGGCGACACGGGCCGCCTCCCGGAAGGAACGGGCGGTGTCGGCCAGGTCCATGACCTCGGAACCGACACTCACGACCGGCCGGGGCTCCACGCCCGGCACGGCGCCGCACAACTGCTCGACGACCGGCCGCCAGGGCTGGGCCGGACGCAGGGCCAGCAGGACGCCGACACGGCCGGGGGCCAGCTCACCGACGAGCCCCGCGACACCGGTCGCGTGCAACCCCTGGAGCAGTCGGGCCTCGGCCTCCTGGCCCCCGCCGCCCGCCGGAAGGTCCACGAGGACCGCGACGAAGCGGCTCCGGTCGGCGGGCAGCCCGAGCGCGGCACAGCGGGCGCGGGCGTCCTCCGCCGAGCGGTGGCGATGTTCGACCAGGTCGCGCAGGGCGTTGCGATGGGCGGTGTGCTCCCAGGGGGTGGGGTGGATGAGCCGGGCCACGGTCAGGGCCATGGCGGTCCGCTCCAGCACGGTGCGGTCCTCCGGCCCGAAGGCCGACCCGTCCGGCCCGGCAGGGAGCATCGCCACCCGCCCCCAGCGCTCCCCCTGATACGCGACGGGCGCCGTGAGCCAGCCCTCCGGTCCCTGGACCACCGTCCCCTCGCCCGTCCCGGTGGCCCGGGAGCGGTGTTCCCAGCCGGTGAGCGCCTCCTCGACGGTGCCGCCGGACGGCTCGCAGATCAGCGCCTGGTGCACCAGGTTCTCCAGGACGACCGTACGGCCGCTCATCTCCGCCGCCGCACGCACCACGTCCTCCGGCCCGGCCCCGCGCAGGGTGAGAGCGGTGAACGCCTCATGGACACGCTGGGTGCGCCGCATCGCGTCCGCCTGGTTGCCGAGCAGCAGGGCGTGCACGACCTGGGTGACCTCCAGGAAGTTGACGTCCTTGGCCAGGGTGACGAGGGGCAGGCCCCGGACACGGCACGCGTCGACCAGCGCGTCCGGCGGCCGGTGGTAGCGGCGCACGAGTTCGATGACCAGCGCCGCGGCCCCGACGTCGGCGAGTTCGTCGACGTACCGGCGCACACCGGCCGTGTCCTGCGGCAGCGGCATCCCGGTCGTGAGGACGAGTTCGCCCCCCTTCAGGAAGGACGCGGGATCGGTCAGCTCCGTGATGTGGACCCAGCGGATCGGCCGGTCCAGCCCCGCCTCACCGGTCACGACCAGCGGCTTCCCGGCGGCCAGCACGGGCAGGGCCAGCGCATCGGCGACGGTGAGCGGACGGGCAGGCCCCTGAGCGGCCGGATGGGTGTCGTTCACGGTGCCTCCAGGGGGTGCCCCGCTCGCACCGGGCCGTGCCCGCGGGGAGTGCCCGGCCACTGTGGCAAGCGTCGCTGACCTGCGCAAGAGAGGTCCCGGAGGCAAACAAACGGCGCCGCCCCGATGGCGCTGACACAACGTCCGGATGTCGCCTCCCGTCCGGACACTTCGCGCGTTGGCGCCGCCCCGGCCCCCCGAGATGCTCGAAGGGCCGCAGCAGACCGAGATCGAGGCCGGGAGACGAACATGACCGCACTGTCGCCGCACCTTCGCCAGGCCACGCCCGTGGTGGCGACCCGGGGCGAGGGCGTCCACCTCTACGGCGAGGACGGCCGCCGCTACCTCGACTTCACCGCCGGCATCGGCGTCACCAGCACCGGGCACTGCCACCCCAAGGTCGTGGCGGCCGCCCAGGAACAGGTGGCCACCCTCGTCCACGGCCAGTACACGACGGTGATGCACCAGCCCCTGCGGCAGCTCGTCGAGAAGCTCGGGGACGTGCTCCCGACCGGCCTCGACAGCCTCTTCTTCACCAACTCCGGCAGCGAGGCCGTGGAGGCCGCCCTGCGCCTGGCCCGCCAGGCCACCGGCCGCCCCAATATCGTCGTCTGCCACGGCGGTTTCCATGGCCGCACCGTCGCCGCCGCCTCCATGACCACCTCCGGCACCCGCTTCCGGTCCGGATTCTCCCCGCTGATGAGCGGCGTGGTCGTCACCCCCTTCCCGGCGGCCCACCGCTACGGCTGGGACGAGGACACCGCGACCCGCTTCGCCCTCCAGGAACTGGACTACACGCTCCAGACGATCTCCTCGCCCGCCGACACCGCCGCGATCATCGTCGAGCCGGTGCTCGGCGAGGGCGGCTACGTGCCCGCCACCCGCGCCTTCCTCGAAGGGCTGCGGGAACGCGCCGACCGGCACGGCTTCCTGCTCATCCTCGACGAGGTGCAGACCGGCGTCGGCCGCACCGGCCGCTTCTGGGGCCATGATCACTTCGGCGTCACCCCCGACATCCTCGTCACCGCCAAGGGCCTGGCCAGCGGCTTCCCCCTGTCGGGCATCGCCGCCCCCGAGGCGCTGATGGCGAAGGCCTGGCCGGGCTCGCAGGGCGGCACGTACGGCGCCAACGCCGTCGCCTGCGCCGCGGCCTGCGCCACCCTCGACGTCGTCCGCGACGAGCGGCTCGTCGAGAACGCCGAGGCCATGGGCAAGCGGCTGCGCCAGGGCCTGGAGGCGGTCGCCGACCGCACCCCCGGCATCAGCGACGTACGCGGCCTCGGACTGATGCTGGCCACCGAGTTCGTCACCGAGGACGGCGCCCCCGACCCCGAGACCGCCGCCCGCGTCCAGCGCGCCGCCATCGACGAGGGCCTGCTCCTGCTGCTGTGCGGTGCCTGGAACCAGGTCGTCCGCATGATCCCGGCCCTCGTCATCGACGAGACCGCGGTGGACGAGGGCCTCCAGGCCTGGGCGACGGCCGTGGAAGCAGGCACATCCGGAGCGGCGGAGCGATGACGGACACCACCACGGCCCCGGAGCAGTCGGCGCGCACCACCCCCGCCCTGGACCGGCTGGTCGCGCTGCTCACCGGGACGGCGCCCGGCCTGCGGGTGGAGACCGGACCCGGCTCCACCGGCCCCTACGCCTACGACGCCTCCAACTACCGGGTCCCCCCGCGGGCCGTGGTGTTCCCCCGCAGCGCCGACGACGTCGTCGCGGTGCTGCGCGCCTGCCGGGAGACCGGAATCCCGGTCACCGCCCGCGGCGGCGGCACCAGCATGGCGGGCAACGCCATCGGCCCCGGCGTGGTCCTGGACTTCTCCCGGCACATGAACCGGATCCTCGACATCGACCCGATCGCGCGCACCGCACGGGTCGAGGCCGGCGTCGTCCTCGACACGCTGCGCAGCGCCACCGCCCTCCAAGGCCTGACCTTCGGCCCCGACCCGTCCTCGCACAGCCGCTGCACCCTCGGCGGCATGATCGGCAACGACGCGTGCGGAAACCGGTCGGTGCGCCACGGCCGGACCAGCAGCCACATCGAGGCCCTGGAGTTCGTGACGGCCGACGGCGTGCGGGTCGTCGCCGACCACCAGGGCCTGCGCGCGGCGGACCCGGACGACACGGCCGCGGTCCGGCGTGTCGCCCGCCTCCGCACCGACGTACGCGCCCTGATCGACGCAAACCTGGCGCCGATCCGCACCGAACTGGGCCGCGTCCCGCGCCATGTGTCCGGATACCAGCTGCACCACCTGCTGCCCGAGCACGGCTTCGACATGGCCCGTGCCCTGGTCGGCACCGAAGGCTCCTGTGCGGTCGTCACCGCCGCGACGGTCCGCCTGGTGGCGACCGCACAGGCCTCCACGCTCCTCACCCTCGGCTACGACGACGTGGTCGACGCCGCCGAGGACGTGCCCGAGATCCTGCGCTGGAACCCCACCGCCGTCGAGGGCATGGACGAGGCGATCGTCGCCACCATGCGCGCCCGCCGCGGCCCGGACTCCGTGACCGGACTGCCCGAGGGACGGGCCTGGCTGTACGTCGAACTCGACGGCGACGACCAGGCGGCGGTCGACGCCCGCGCCGCCGAACTGCTCGACGTGCTCAGGGCCCAGGGCCGGATGACCGGCGGACGCGTCGTGCGGAGCCCGCGGGAGCGGCGCTCGCTGTGGCGGGTCCGCGAGGACGGCGCCGGGCTCGCCGCCCGGCTCGTCGACGGCGGGGAGTCCTGGCCCGGCTGGGAGGACGCGGCCGTCGCCCCGGAGAACCTCGCCGCCTATCTGCGGGACTTCCGCAAGCTGCTGGCCACCCACGGGCTCACCGGGGTGCTCTACGGCCACTTCGGCGCCGGCTGCGTCCACGTCCGCATCGACTTCGACCTCGCCACCGACCCCGGCCGGGCCGCCGCGCGCCGCTTCCTCGGCGAGGCGGCGACCCTCGTGGTCTCCCACGGCGGCTCCCTGTCCGGTGAGCACGGCGACGGACGGGCGCGCGGTGAACTGCTGGAGGTCATGTACAGCCACCGCATGATCCGGGCGTTCGCCGCGTTCAAGGAGATCTTCGACCCCGAGGGGCTGCTCAACCCCGGTGTCATCGTGGACCCGGCCCCCCTCGACGCCGACCTCGCCCTGCACACCCCGGCCGAGGTGGTGCCCGTCGACACCCTCTTCACCTTCCCGCACGACGAGGACGGCTTCGCGGGCGCGGTCCGCCGCTGTGTCGGCGTCGGCCGCTGCCGCAGCGACGCGGGTGGAGTGATGTGCCCCAGCTACCGGGCGACGGGGGAGGAGAGCGACTCCACGCGGGGCCGGGCCCGGCTGCTCCAGGAGATGGTGCGCGGCGGGACCGTCGAGGACGGCTGGCGCTCCACCGAGGTGCGCGACGCCCTCGACCTGTGCCTGTCCTGCAAGGCGTGTTCCAGCGACTGCCCGGTGGGCGTCGACATGGCCACGTACAAGGCGGAGTTCCTGCACCACCACTACAAGGGCAGGTTCAGGCCCCGCTCCCACTACTCGCTGGGGTGGCTGCCGCTGACCTCGGCCCTCGCCGGCTACGCCGCCCGCCCGCTGAACGCGCTGCTGCGCGGCCCGGTCGGCAGGCTGCTCGCCCGCCTCGGCGGGGTGACGGTGAGACGCCGCATCCCGGCCTTCGCCTCCCGGCGCGCGCTGCGGCGGGTTCTGCGGAGGGCGCGGACCGGTGAACCGGCGAAGACGCTGCTCTTCGTCGACAGCTTCACCCGGGCCTTCCGGCCCGAGGTCGCCGGGGCCGCGAGCCGAGTGCTGGCCGACGCGGGCATCCCCTGCACGGCGGAGGAGGGCCTGTGCTGCGGCCTGACCTGGGTCAGCACCGGACAGCTGTCCGTCGCCCGCCGCGTCATGGCCCGTACGGTCGCCCGCCTCGACAACGGTGACGACCGCCCCGTCGTCGTCGCCGAACCCAGCTGTGCCGCCGCCCTCAAGCGCGACGTGCCCGAGCTGCTCGGCACCGACGCCGCCCGGCGGGTCGCGGCCCGCGTCCACACCCTCACCGGAGCGCTGACCGAGCTCGCCGAGCCCGGCTGGACGCCACCGGAGCTGCCGGAGAACGTCGTCCTGCAGACCCACTGCCACGAGTACGCCACCTTCAAGGGCCACCACCCCCGCGATCTGCTCGGCCGCCTCGGTGTGCGGAAGGTCGACGAGGCGGAGGGCTGCTGCGGACTCGCCGGCAACTTCGGCTTCGAGGCCGACCACTACGACACCTCGATGGCCGTCGCCGACCTCGCCCTGAAGCCGCGCCTCGACGCCGTCGACGCCGGGGGACCGGCCGTGGTCGTCGCCGACGGCTTCAGCTGCGCCACCCAGATCGACCACCTCGCCGGTGACCGGGGCGTCCGCGCCCTGCACCTCGCGGAACTGCTCGACCCCGCCGCCGATCAACCTGGAGGAACCCCATGACCGACACACCCACACAGTTGTTCATCGGCGGCGCCTGGGTCGACGCCGCCGACGGCGCCACCATGGCCGTCGACGACCCCGCGACCGGCGAGATCCTCTGCCATGTCGCCGACGCGGGCCCCAAGGACGCGCAGCGCGCCGAGGACGCGGCCGTCGCCGCGCAGGAGAAGTGGGCCCGTACGGCACCCCGGGCCCGCAGCGAGATCCTGCGCCGGGCCTACGAGATCATCGTCGAGCGCACCGACGAGCTGGCCCATCTGATGACCGCCGAGATGGGCAAGCCGCTCGCCGAGGCCAGGGGAGAGGTCGCGTACGCCGCCGAGTTCTTCCGCTGGTTCTCCGAGGAGGCCGTCCGGATCGACGGCGGCCACGGCATCCTGCCCGACGGCCGCAACCGGATGCTGCTCTCCCGCCGCCCGGTGGGCCCCTGTCTGCTGATCACCCCGTGGAACTTCCCGCTGGCCATGGGCACCCGCAAGATCGGCCCGGCGATCGCCGCGGGCTGCACGATGGTGCTCAAGCCGGCCCCCCAGACCCCGCTCTCCAGCCTCGCCCTCGCCGCCATCCTCAAGGAGGCCGGGCTGCCCGACGGCGTGCTGAACGTCGTCACCACCTCCCGTGCGGGGGAGGTGTGCGAACCGCTCCTGCGCGGCGGGCGGATTCGCAAGCTGTCCTTCACCGGCTCCACGGGCGTCGGCCGCCTGCTGCTCGCCCAGAGCGCGGACGCGGTGGTGCGCACGTCCATGGAACTGGGCGGGAACGCGCCGTTCATCGTGTTCGAGGACGCGGACCTGGACAAGGCCGTGGACGGCGCGATGGTCGCCAAGATGCGCAACATGGGCGAGGCGTGCACCGCCGCCAACCGCTTCTTCGTGCACACCTCCGTGGTGGAGGAGTTCGGGCGGCGGCTGGCCGAGCGCATGGGCGCGCTGGTCGTGGGCCCCGGTACGCGCGACGGTGTCGACGTCGGCCCGCTGATCGACCGCAACGGTCGGGGCAAGGTCGAGGAACTGGTCGCCGACGCGGTCGAGCGCGGTGCCCGGGTGCTGGTCGGCGGCCGTACCCCGGAGGGTCCGGGCTGCTTCTACCCGCCGACGGTGCTCACCGGCGTCGATCCCGGCAGCCGTCTGATGGACACCGAGATCTTCGGCCCGGTCGCGGCGATCCTCACCTTCGACGACGAGGACGAGGTGGTCCGCCGGGCCAACGACACCCCGTGGGGGCTCGTCGGCTATGTCTTCACCGAGGGCCTGGACCGCGCCCTGCGCGTCAGCGAGCGCCTGGAGGTCGGCATGGTCGGCCTCAACACCGGTCTCGTGTCCAACCCGGCGGCGCCCTTCGGCGGCGTCAAGCAGTCGGGGCTCGGCCGTGAGGGCGGCAGGGTCGGCATCGACGAGTTCCTGGAGTACCAGTACCTCGCGGTGCCTGTCGGATGACGGTGGCGGCCGGGACCCGGTGGTCCCGGCCGCGTACGGCTCCTCAGCGCAGATGGCGGGCGGTGATCTCCGCCGCGGTGTCGGTCACCAGCCGTCCCAGCTCGGGTAGCCGGCCCGCGTCGAAGCGGGAGGTGGGCAGGGAGACGGCCAGGGCCGCCAGCGGGACGCCGTCACCGTCCAGAACGGGAGCGGCGATGGCACAGACACCCTGGAGGTACTGGTTGTGATTGACGGCGTATCCGCGGTCCTTCACGCGGCGCAGCTCCGCGCGCAGTTCACCGGCGTCGGTGATGGTCTCCTCGCCGTACCCCTCGAACCCGCCCGTCGCGAACTCGTCGAATTCGGCCGCGGGCAGATGGGCGAGGACCGCGTGCCCGGCGGCCGTGGCGTGCAGTGGCGAGGTGTCGCCGATGGCGTGGAAGGTGCGTACGGCGTGGTCGCAGTCCACCCGGTCGACCACGACCATGCCCTGGAGGGCGTCGGGCACCGAGAGGTGGATGGTCTCGTTGAGCGTGTCTCGGAGCCGGATCATCGGGTCGCGGGCGGCGGCGAACAGGCTGGAGCCCTGGAGCGCCGCCGGTCGTACGGCGAGGACGCGTGCCCCGATCTCCCAGCGGGTGGTGTCCCTGCGGTGCGCGCGCAGCCAGCCGGCCTCGTTGAGAGTGAGCAGGGTGCGTTGCACGGTGGACTTCGGGAGCCCGAAGAGCTTCGTCAACTCCCCTACGGTGACGGGCTGGTGGCGGGCGACCGCCTCCAGGATGCGCAGCGACCTGGTGACGCTCTTCATCTCCATCCGATGCCCCCTCAGGTCGGTGAGGTCGTCCTGTTCATGTCGTGACCCCCTTTCGGGGTCCACACAAGATCGTGCCGGATTCTAGCATGGCGTTCCACAATATGGCACGCACAGCTCGTTGGCTGTCCGAAGTTCGGGTCGGCGCCGACGGGAGCGCGGGAATCCGGTGCCCTCGCGGCGATGGGCAGCGATGGCCCCGACCAGGCCATACCGTGCCGCGAGATGCGATCGCCCTGCGCCCGGTTCCCCCGACCGGGCGCAGGGCGGTGGCTGCGTCAGACGCCCAGGCGGCGCCGTGCGATCTCCGCGGTCGTCTCGGTGACGAGCTGGCCCCACTCGGGGGTCCGCTCGGCGTCGTAACGGGAGTCGGGCATGGAGATGGCCACGGAGGCCAGCGGAGTGCCGTCCTCGTCCAGGACGGGCGCGGCGATGGCGCAGACGCCGGGCCGGAACTGGTTGTCGTTGACCGCGTATCCCTCGGTGCGGATCCGGCCCAGGTCGGCGCGCAGTTCCGCGGGGTCGACCGGGGTCGTGTCACTGAAGCGCTCCAGGCCGCCCGCGAGGAGCTCCTCGACGTCCTGCTTGGGGAGGTGCGCGAGGATGGCGCGGCCCACGGCGGTCGCGTGCAGCGGCGAGAGGTCGCCGATCGCGTGGAAGGTGCGCACGGCGTGCGCGCAGTCGACACGGTCGACCACGACCATGCCGTCCAGCGCGTCGGGCACCGACAGGTGGATCGTCTCGTTCACCTGGTCCCGCAGGCGCACCATGGGCTCGCGGGCGGCGGCGAACAGGCTGGAGCCCTGTAGTGCCGCCGGTCGTACGGCGAGGACGCGCGCCCCGATCTCCCAGCGGGTCGTGTCCTTGCGGCTGGCCCGCAGCCAGCCGGCCTCGGCCAGAGTGACCAGCGTGCGCTGCACGGTGGACTTCGGCAGCCCGAAGATCTTCGTCAACTCCCCCACGGTCACCGGCTGATGCTGCGCGACGGCCTCCAGGATGCGCAGCGACCGAGTGACGCTCTTCATTTCCATCCGATTTCCCCCCGTTAATCCTCGGAATTTTCTGTGAACACCCTCTTGACTCCCCTTCGCGCCACTGTCATTGTCTGTGCCAGATTCTAGCACAGCGTTCCACATTGTGGCACGGCTCTCCAGGTGAAGTTCCGAGGACGAGCCGGAGCGACTCCGAGAAGCGGACGGATGCGGGCCGTGGGTCCAGGAGGACCAAGCCCCCGTCCAAACCCACTCGAATCGAACATCCTCGCGTCGAGGCCAGCATGCGCCTCGACGGTACGAAAGGAAAGTCCTGTGTCAGCTGCCAGGAAGCGGGTCGCCGTCGTCGGCGTCGGAACGATGGGCAGCCAGGCCGCCTGGCGGCTGGCCGCCCGCGGCGCCGAAGTCGTCGGATACGACCGGTACGCCCCCGGCCACGACCGCAGCGCCGCCGGCGGCGAGACCCGGATCTTCCGGAGCGCCCACTTCGAGGACTCCCGCTACGTCCCGCTCCTCAAGCAAGCCGACACCCTGTGGGAGCAGCTCCAGCAGGAAACCGGACGCGAACTGCGCCGTCTGACCGGATGCCTGCTGATGGGGCCGACCGAGCAGCAGCAGATGGCCACCGTCCTCCAGTCCATCGCCGAGCATGGCCTCGACCACGAGGTCCTGGACACCGAGGCCCTCGCCAAGCGGTTCCCGCAGTACCGGCTGGAGGACGGCGACGCGGCCGTGCTCGACCGCCGCGCCGGGCTCATCCGCCCCGAGCTGACCATCCAGACCGCCGCCCGCCGCGCCGAGCAGCTGGGCGCCGTCATCCACCGCTACACCACGGTCCGTGAGATCGTCCCCGTCGCGAACGGTGTCGAGATCCGCACCGACGCCGGCAGCGAGCGCTTCGACGCGGCCGTGGTCACCCCGGGCCCCTGGGTCAACGACCTGCTGCCGGACCTGCCGTGGGAGGTGGAGGTCCGCCGCCTGATCAGCGCCTGGTTCGTGCCCACCACCGACGCCTGGTTCGGCGAGGAGCGCCCCGCGTTCATCCGCACCGCGCCCACCCACTTCTACGGCCTGCCCTCCCCGGACGGAGTGTCGGTCAAGCTCGGCCTCTCCCAGGCCCTGCACAAGCTCGCGGGCGACCCGAACCAGCTGGACCGGACGGTGCGGCCGGAGGAGCTGGACATCTTCGCCGAGCTGATCGGCCGCTACGCGCCGGACCTGCACCCCGACCCGACGCGCCTGTCCGTCTTCATGGAGGGCTACACCAAGAGCAGCCGCCCGCTGGTCGGCCCGCTGCCCGGCGCCGAGAACGTCGTCCTCCTCGCCGGTTTCTCCGGCCACGGCTTCAAGCTCTCCCCAGCCTTCGGCGACATCGCCGCCGACCTGGCGCTGGACGGCTCCTCCGCCCAGCCCATCGACTTCATATCCACCGTCGACCGCGCCGCGGCCTGAGCTGGAACGAGGTAAGCCATGACTCTGACCATCGGTACGCTGCGGGCGGAGCCCGGCCGGAAGACCCGCGGGGTGCTGCCCGCCGACCTCGGCACCACGACGGTCGAAGTGCCCCTGATCCTCGTCAACGGTTCCCGTCCCGGGCCCCGGGTCGTG
>NZ_LIRK01000136.1 GCF_001419765.1 Streptomyces torulosus | reverse complement strand
GCGGCGGGCCGCGGCGAGCGCGTCGCCCTCGCGGGTGTGGGCCTTCTCGCGGACCAGCAGTGCGTCGCGGGCGGCCTGCCAGGTGGCCAGATCGGCGACCGGCGGGCGGCCCGGCTGCGCGGTGGTCGAGTCGTCCGGCGTGCTGGTCATGGTGTCCTCCGTGGTCTCGCGTGCCGGGCCCGCCGGGGCGAGGCCCGACGACGGTCACCAGAACAGACTCTCCGCCCGCGCGGAACTCATCGCACCCCGACCCGACCACGTGGCGGCGGAGATCCCGGAGGATGCGGCGGACATGCGGGCGGATGTCGAATGCGGCGGCTCCCGATCGACGTGAGAGTGAACCAGTACTCCCACGACCTCAGGAGCACCCACCGTGACCGTGACCGCGGATATGGCCATCTCCCTCGACGGCTACGTCGCCGGCACCGACGTCCGGGTCGACAACCCGGGCGGCGACGGCGCCGAGCCCCTCTTCGAGTGGATCCACGACCTGGCGAGCTGGCGGGAGCGCCAGGGCATGACCGGCGGCCGGGAGAACCGTGACTCCGAGCTGATGCGGGAGTGGTTCGACGCCACCGGGGCGGTCGTGATGGGCCGGATGATGTACGACACGGGCGAGGAGTTCTGGGGCGACAACCCGCCGTTCCGGACGCCGGTGTTCGTGCTCACCCACCGCCCCCGGCCGACCCTGGTGAAGGAGGGCGGCACCACCTTCACGTTCGTCACCGACGGTCTCCGCGGCGCCCTCGACCGGGCCAGGGCCGCGGCCGGGGACCGGAACGTCGACATCGCGGGCGGCGCCGACACCGTACGGCAGTGCCTCAGGGAAGGACTCATCGACGAACTCCAGCTCCATGTGGTGCCCGTCCTCCTCGGCGACGGCCTGCGCCTCTTCGAGGACCTGGGCGCCGTACGACGGGACCTCCGCCCCATCCGCGTCGTCGACACCCCGCTCGCCACACACCTCAAGTACCGCGTCCTGAGGTGACCGCCCGCCGTGCGCCGGACACCTCGAACCGCTTCGTAGGTCAGGCGACGGCGTTGCGGCGCCCCGGTCGTCAGGCGACCGTGTTCCCCGTCGTCAGGCGACCGTGTTCCCCGTCGTCAGGCGACCGTGTTCCCCGTCGTCAGGCGGCCGTGCTCCCCGTCGTCAGGCGACCGTGCTGCGGCCCACCACCGTGCCCGCCCGGTCGACGCAGATGACGTCGACGGCGACCGGCGCCCCGCGCAGGACCGTCAGGGCCTCGTCGCGGGCCGCCGTCGCCACCAGGTCGCCCAGCGGTACGCCGGCCGCCGCGCACAGCTGGAGCGCGGCGAGCCCGGTGTTGGCGGCGGCCACCTCCACGGCCATCGTCTCGTCGGCGCCGCCCCGCCGGGCCAGCTCGGCGAGGAGGCCCTTGTCGACCTGGGAGCGGCCGGAGTGCAGGTCGAGGTGGCCGGCGGCGAGCTTCGAGAGCTTGGCGAAGCCGCCGCAGATCGTCAGGCGGTCGACCGGGTGGCGGCGGATGTACTTCAGGACCGCGCCCGCGAAGTCCCCCATGTCCAGCAGCGCGTCCTCGGGTAGCCCGTACTCGGCGACGACCGTCCGCTCCGACGTGGACCCCGTGCACCCGGCGACATGCGTACGGCCCGCCGCCCGCGCCACGTCCACGCCCCGCCGGATGGAGTCGATCCACGCGGAGCAGGAGTACGGCACCACGATCCCGGTGGTGCCGAGGATGGACAGACCGCCGAGGATGCCGAGCCGGGGGTTCCAGGTGGAGCGGGCGATCTCCTCGCCGTGGTCGACGGAGACGGTGATCTCGACGTCGCCGCTGCCGCCGTACCGCTCCGCGACCTCGGCGACGTGCTCGCGCATCATCCGGCGGGGCACGGGGTTCACGGCCGGTTCGCCGACGGGCAGGGGCAGGCCGGGGCGGGTGACCGTGCCGACGCCGGGTCCGGCCCTGAAGACGACCCCGGCCCCGGCGGGCAGCCGCCGGACCGTCGCCCGGACCAGCGCGCCGTGCGTGACGTCCGGGTCGTCGCCCGCGTCCTTCACGATGCCCGCCATGGCGTACGCGTCCGTCAGCTCCTCGGCGGCGAGCGCGAACGACGGGGTCTGCCCCTTCGGCAGGGTGATCGTCACCGGGTCGGGGAACTCCGCGGTCAGCAGGGCGGTGTACGCGGCCGTCGTCGCCGCCGTCGCACAGGCGCCGGTGGTCCAGCCGGGCCGCAGCCCGGTGTGCTTGAGTTGGGCCGCGCGACCGCCCTTCGCCGTACCGGCCGGCCCACCGCCGCGCTGCTCGTCACTGCTGTTCATGAACGGACCCGGACCCCCATGCACGTACTGATACTCGGCGGAACCACGGAGGCCCGCCGCCTCGCCGAACTCCTCCACGGCACGCCCGGCCTGACCCTGACCAGCTCCCTCGCCGGACGGGTCACCGGTCCACGGCTGCCCCCGGGCGAGGTCCGCGTCGGCGGCTTCGGCGGAGCCGAGGGCCTCACCGCGTGGCTGCGGGAGCACCGGGTGGACGCGCTCATCGACGCCACCCACCCTTTCGCCGGGACCATGAGTTTCCACGCGGCGCGGGCCGCCGCCGACGCCCATGTTCCCCTGCTCGCCCTGCGCCGCCCCGGCTGGGTCCCGGCGGACGGCGACGACTGGCACGAGGCCGCGTCCCTGGCGGACGCCGCGACCCTGCTGCCCGCACTCGGCCGGCGGGTGTTCCTCACCACCGGGCGCCTGGGCCTGGGCGCCTTCGCCGGCCTCGACGAGCTGTGGTTCCTCGTACGGTCCGTGGAGCCGCCCGAGGCTCCGCACCCGGCCCGCATGGAGGTCCTCCTCGACCGGGGTCCCTTCACCCTCGACGGGGAGCGCGCGCTGCTGCGCCGCCACCGCGTCGACGTGCTCGTGACGAAGGACAGCGGGGGAGCGGCCACCGCACCGAAGCTCACCGCCGCGCGCGAGGCCGGCCTGCCCGTGGTCGTGGTCCGCAGGCCCCCGGTGCCCGAGGGCGTCCCCGTGGCGACGGACCCCGAGACGGCGGTTCGCTGGATCGACGAGCACCTCACGGGCAGCTGACCGCGCACGGCACGGCCGAGGTCACCACGGCCCTCAACGCCGCCCGTGCCCTCCACGCCGCCCGTGCCCTCGGCGGCAGCGGTGCCCTCGGCGGCAGCGGTGCCCTCGGTCACGTCCGCGACGGGGCCTCCCGGGTCCCCCTCACTCCTCCTCGCTCGCGAGGGCGTTGAGCGCGGCGGCGGCGATGGCGCTGCCGCCGCGCCGGCCGCGTACGACGAGGTACTCCAGCCCCGAGGCGTTCGCGGCCAGCGCGTCCTTGGACTCGGCGGCACCGACGAAGCCGACCGGGACACCGATGACGGCGGCGGGCCGGGGCGCGCCCTCCTCGATCATCTCCAGGAGGCGGAACAGGGCGGTCGGCGCGTTGCCGACGGCGACGACCGAGCCCTCCAGCCGGTCCCGCCACAGTTCGAGCGCGGCGGCACTGCGCGTGGTGCCGAGCTTCGCCGCCAGCTCGGGGACGGCGGGGTCGGCGAGCGTGCACACCACGTCGTTGTCGGCGGGCAGCCGCTTACGGGTCACTCCGCTGGCCACCATCCGGACATCCGTGAACACGGGCGCCCCCGCGCGCAGCGCCTCGCGGGCGCGGGCCACCACCCCCGGCGAGTACGCCAGGTCCCGTACGAGGTCGACCATGCCGCAGGCGTGGATCATCCGGACGGCCACCTGGCTCACGTCGGCGGGCAGGCCCGCGAGGTCGGCCTCCGCGCGGATGGTGGCGAAGGACTGGCGGTAGATCTCCGCGCCGTCCTTCTCGTAGTCGTACGTGGTCACGGTGCTCTTCTCGCTGCCTTCGGTCGTCCTGCGGGCGTCGGCGCCGGGGCCCGGGCCGCGTGCACTTCCGGCCGGGTCAGGACGCCGGACGGCGAGCATATCCACGGCCGCCACGAAGCGACGCCCCGCACTCGGGCGGTGACCCTCAGGTGCGCCCCTTACCCGCGCTTCACCCGCGCGTCGCCGGTGGTTCTGCCACGCTGACGGACATGACGGTGCAGAGATCCCCCCGGTTCGCGCAGTTCACCCGGCCCGACGACGTCGCCCCGAGCCTGCGGAAGGAACTCACCGACTGCTGGGAGGACGTGGCCAACGCGGGCGGCGCGGTGCTCGCCACGGAGTTCCCGCCGCTGCCGGTGAGCACACACGACGTCGCGCCCGTCGTCGACGGCCTCGTCGGCACCCTGCATCCGGGGCGCGGCAGGCTCCTCGTCGCCACCGTCGACGGCTCGCTCGCCGGCTGGCTGGTCCTCCGCCGCGAACCGCACCCGCTCGGCGCGCACTGCGGCACGGTCAACCACGTCCAGACCCATCCGCGCTTCCGGGGCCTCGGCATCGGCGCCGGGCTGATGCATCGCGTCCATGACATCGCACGGGACGAGATGGGCCTGGAGCGCCTGCAACTCTCCACCCGCGGCGGAATGGGGCTGGAGGACTTCTACCGCAAGGTGGGCTGGGAGGAGGTCGGCCGTTGGCCCGGCGCGCTGCGCATCGCGCCCGGCGACGACCGGGACGCCATCCTGATGAGCCTCGCCCTGTGAGCCCCTCACCCCTCCGACTCGTCCCACCCGTCCGACTCGTCTGATATGTCCAATGCGTTCCCGCCGGTCACCTTCCGGCTGGGCCCGTCCCCGCCGTAGGGCGTGCCGGGCGCGACGAGGGGCGGCCGGTGCGGGCGGGAACGGCTACCGAAGTCGGTCCGGCAGCGACGATCGGCCGATCCGCCCGCCGCCGCTCCGCCTCGACGATGGAGGCTCCGACGAGCGGAGGAGCAGGCCCATGACGGACGTACGGGCGCACGCGGAACGGGGGCGACGACGGCGTACCCGCCTCGGCGTGAGCGTGTGGGCGGGGGTGGCGGCGGTCTGCGTCCCGTGGACGGCGGCACCCACGGCCGCCGCGACCGACGGCGACCGCCCCGCGGCACAGCTGTACGTGGCGACCTGGGGGGACGACGACTGGCCCGGCACGATCGACCGCCCGTTCGCCACCCCGGCCCGTGCCCAGCGGGCGGTGACGGCCCGTACGGCCCAGACGGCCCGGATGGCCTCGGATGTCGTGGTGAACCTGCGGGGCGGCACGTACCGCCTCCCCGCCCCGCAGGTTCACCACG
>NZ_LIRK01000135.1 GCF_001419765.1 Streptomyces torulosus | reverse complement strand
GTAGAAGGGGGCGGCGGCGGGGGCCCGCCAGTCGATGACCAGCGGCGCGTACTCGGCGTCGAGGACACCGATGCGGCCGATGTGCAGGGTCTCGGCGATGTCGGCGGTGTTGTCGGGGCGGACCGCGCCCTCGGCGGGCTCGACGGCGGTGTACGCGCCGTCCGGGCCCTTCTTGCCGTCCCTGCCCAGGAGAAGGTCGATACGGCCGAAGAGGAAGTCCTCGAACTCGTTGTTCAACCGGTTCAGATGGACGCCCGCGCGGAAGACCTGGGCGTCCCGCTCGGCGAGCGCGCCGGGTGTGCCGACCTGACCGCGCTTCGCGGCGTCGTTCATCAGGAACTCCGCCTCGTGGATCTTCTCCTCGAGACGCCGGTACACCCGGTCCAGATGTTCCTGTTCGACGCCGATCTCCCGCTCACGGACGGAGTCGTGAGCGGAGTCGAGCGTTTCCTGCTGAACCTGAGCGGCCACCCGGGCCCCCTTCTGACGTGCTGGGCAGCCGTCCACCGTACGCGACGGTAGCCCTCGGGGGGAACAGCCGGTGCCCCGCGCCCCCGAAAGATCAGGGGGACGCGGGGCACCGGTCGGTTACGCCTCGACCTGGACCAGCTTCTTGCCGGAGAAGGTCAGGACCTCGAAGTGGTCGATCTCGTCCGGGGTGAAGGCGGCGCCACCCTCGACGTAGAGCGGGTTCTTGGCCTGCTCCGTCTTGGCGTCCTTGATGCCGTAACCCCAGGTCGGGACGGACCAGGAAGTGACCGTCTCACGCTCGCCGTTCTTGCCGACGGCGATCAGCGAGCACTTCTCCGGACCCTTGACGTTCTTCAGCTCCAGGACCGCGTGGGTGCCCCACGCCTTCTCCTGGGTGGCGACCGTCGCGCTGACCTGGCTGGACGCGTCCGTGGACGAGATCTTGTCCGCGGACTTGATCTTTATGAAGGCGTCCTTGGCCGGGTTGGCGGCCAGCGGTGTGGCCGACTTGCCGTCGTCGCCCCCGCCGGCCGTCGCGAACACCGCGGTGGGACCCGCGATGATCGCGGCGATACCGGCCGCCAGCATGAAGAAGTTGCGTCGGCTCTTCTTGGCCCGGTGCTGGACGACCTCGCCGACCAGCCGGTCCGAGAGCTTCGTGCTCGGTTTCGCCGCCAGGGACTCACCGATCGCCGGTGTCCCCTGGGCCGCGGGCAGATCGGCGAGGGCGGCCAGCATCGGTTCCATGCCGGCCAGCTCGTCGAGCTGCTGACCGCACCATTCGCACGTGGCGAGATGGGCCTCGAATTGTGTGGCCTCGGCGTCGTCCAGTATCCCGAGGGCGTACGCGCCGACGGTTTCGTGGATGTTGTCGCCGGAACCTTGGGCTCCTTGCACAGACCCGGGCATTCCCGGTCCATACCCCCCGTAGATGTTGCTCATGCCGTCACCCCGCGCTCCTCCAGAGCCAGCTTCATCGACCGCAGGGCGTAGAACACCCGGGAGCGGACGGTTCCACTGGGGATGCCAAGCGTCTCGGCCGCCTCATTGACCGTACGCCCTTTGAAATAGGTCTCGACCAGGACTTCCCTGTGGGCAGGGGTCAGGTCGTCCAGCGCGTCCGACAGTGTCATCAGCCACAACGCCTTGTCGATCTCGTCCTCCGCGGGGATGACCTCCAGCGGCGACGGGTCGACCTCCTGCGGCCGGGCCTGCCGGCTGCGGTGGCCGTCGATGACGATGCGGCGTGCGACCGTCACCAGCCAGGGGCGTACCGATCCGGTCGCTCGATTGAGCTGACCGGCGTTCTTCCAGGCCCTGATGAGAGTTTCCTGCACAACGTCCTCGGCGCGTTGGCGGTCGCCCGCGACCAGACGCAGCACGTACGCGAGCAAGGGTCCAGCATGCTCGCGGTACAGCGCGCGCATCAGCTCCTCGTCTGGCTCTGAGGGCTGTGATGCGCGATGTCGTGCCCTGTGCGGGCGGTCATCGGCCACAGCGGAATCCTTGCGCACGGCTACCTCCGGTGTCCGGGGGTTCCCCCAGTCGGTCGCTCACATCGGGATACGTAGGTAACCAGTTGTGTGTTCAGAGTTGAGCCACAACTTTCTCGATTCAACGTGGGGTTGGTGAGGCTCCTGAGGGACAAGCGCGCCCAAACCGGCTGCAAAACCTGCGCAGGAGGGCGGGAATTGTGAAGATGTGGATCTCGCGATGTGAAAAACAGCACTGCTGCTTCTTTACGCGAGCGGGCTGGTTGCCCAACTGCTAGGCGCCACAGGGGAGATGGGCAATCCATCGCCAAAGGGCGGTAAATGGGGCGGAAGGTGCGCGGTCTACGCGCGTGAAACAGCCGCGCGGCGGCGATGGCGGGCCACGCGTTCGCGGTTGCCGCAGATCTCGCTGGAGCACCAGCGGCGGCGCCGGCCCCGGGACGTGTCGACGTACACGAGGGGGCAGTTGTCGCCGGCGCACTGGCGCAGGCTCGCGCAGGCGACGGGGTCGGTGAGCAGCTCGACGGTGTCGCGGGCGACGACGGCGAGGAGGGCGGCGCGGTCGGGGGTGTGCGCGAGGGCGCGGGTGAGGACGCCGGTGTCCGTGCGGAC
>NZ_LIRK01000134.1 GCF_001419765.1 Streptomyces torulosus | reverse complement strand
CCACCCCCGGCCCACCCCACAGGGATCACCCCTAGGAGCCGTGCGGCGACCGGGCTTCGTGGGTCACGGTGTCTCAGATGCCCGGCGTCACCGTCGAGTTGCGGAGTCGGCGCTTCCGTCCTGCTGGGCCGTGTACGTCCGGGCCGACTCCAGGATCTCCGAGTGGAGTGCCTCGCCCGCGGCCAGCAGGCGCGGCAGCAGCTCCCGCTCGTTCATCGTGGCGCGGAAGGCGAGGGCGACGGTGACGTCGTGGTCCGGGCGGTGGACGATCTCGATCGGGTCGCCCGCCCGGATCTCACCCGGCCGCACCACCCGCAGATACGCCCCGGGCTCGCCCTTCCCCGCGAAACGCTTGACCCAGCCGCGCTCACCGAGGTGCCGCTGGAAATTGAGACAGGGGACGCGGCCGGCGGTGACCTCCAGGACGACCTCCGCGCCGATCCGCCAGCGCTCCCCGATGAGGGCGCCGGAGATGTCGAGGCCCTCGGTCGTCAGGTTCTCCCCGAAGGACCCGTTGGGCAGGTCCCGGCCGAGCTCCAGCTCCCACGCGTCGAGGTCCTCGCGGGCGAACGCGTAGACCGCCTGGTCGTTCCCGCCGTGATGCCGTCTGTTGCACACCGCGTCCCCGGCCAGCCCGCTGCCGCCCACCCCCTTCGGTCCGGGCGCGGCCACCCGCACCGGCCCGGCCACCGGCCGTTTGTCGATCCCTGTCACGCTCTTCGACTCCTCGGGGACGTCGACCGGCGCGGCCCGCCCGAGGTTCAGTGACAAAAGCTTCATACCGGCACGCTAGGCGAGCCTCGGTCAAAGCGTCGACGCATTATTCGCCGCGCCTTCCAAGCCGCCCTTATGCTCGACCCCGTGATCGAGGCCCGTCATCTCCGCGTCCTGCGCGCCGTCGCCGCCACCGGCTCCTTCTCGGCGGCCGGCCGTGAACTCGGCTGCACCCAGCCCGCCGTGAGCCAGCAGATGAAGGCGCTCGAATCGTCCGTCGGCACGCCCCTGCTGGTCCGCGGCGGCCGCGAGATGAGGCTGACCCAGGCGGGCGAGGCGCTGGTGCGGCACGCGGCCGGAATCCTCGCCGGTCTCACGGCGGCCGAGGAGGAGGTCGCCGCGATCGCGGGTCTGCGCGCCGGCCGGGTCCGGCTGGTCTCCTTCCCCAGCGGCAGCTCCACGCTGGTCCCCACCGCTCTCGCCGCCCTCCGCGCCGCCCACCCCGGCACCCGGGTCTCCCTGGAGGAGGCCGAACCGCCCCGCTCGGTCGAACTGCTCCGCGAGGGCGACTGCGACATCGCGCTCGCCTTCCGCTACGAGGGCGCGGCGAACGCCGAGGAGTGGGAGGACCTGGTCGTACGCCCCCTGCTCACCGACCGTCTCGTCGGCCTCGTCCCTCAGGGGCACCGGCTGGCCCGAACGCGGTCCATCGGCATCGGGGAACTCGCGGGGGAACCCTGGATCGCCGGCTGTCCCCGCTGCCGGGGCCAGCTGGTGCGGGTCTGCGAGAGCGCGGGTTTCACCCCGCGTATCGACTTCGCCACCGACGACTACCCGGCGGTGGTCGGTCTGGTGGGCGCGGGCCTCGGCGTCGCGGTCCTGCCGGAACTGGCCATCGAGTCAGTGCGGCCCAAGGGGGTACGGATGATCACGGTGGAGCCGGTGGTGCACCGAGAGATCGTGGCGCTCACCCTCCCGGACCTGGCCCAGGTCCCCACGGTCGCCGCGACCCTGGACCAACTGACGAAGGCGGCGACCCGCTAGCCACCGTCTTCCGGCCGCCTCGGTCGCCCGCGGCCGACCGGGCCGGAGCCGGCTGAAGCCAGAGTCGGTGCTGGTGCTGGTGCTGGTGTCGGTGCCGGTGCCGGTGCCGGTGCCGGTGCGGGGACTGGGACCGGGCCTCCCCGGAGCCGGGGTCTCCCTCCGAGCGACCGCCGGGTCGTGGAGCGGTCGTACGCGCTGTCGTGGCGTCCACGCGGGGCGGCGCCCGATGAAACGTTCCTTCAGTTGTTCGAACCGGGGTCGCCGACGGGCGTGGACGCCGACACCAGGCGGTGCCGGGCGCGCCCCATGAGCTCCTCGCGCTCGTCCTCGGTCAGCCCGCCCCACACGCCGTACGGCTCACGGACCGCGAGAGCGTGGGCCGCGCACTGGGCGCGTACCGGGCAGCGCATGCAGACCTCCTTGGCCGAGTTCTCACGAGCACTCCGTGCCGCGCCGCGCTCTCCCTCGGGGTGGAAGAACAGCGAGCTGTCCACCCCTCGACAGGCCGCGAGGAGCTGCCAGTCCCACAGATCAGCGTTCGGTCCGGGAAGGCGGGAGAAATCTGCCATTACGTGTCCCCTTGTTGCCGTTCTGAGAGGATATTGTGCCTATGACCGTACATGGACTATCCAAGGAGATGAAAATATGACTCATTGCGAATCTAGCTCCAGACACCGGCAAATAGGAACAAAAACGGCTGAATGGGGCATAGGTTGTGATGAAACGTTGAGGGTCTGTTGTGCATGTCTGCACCGTGTCCGTGCCCTCACGTAGAGTGCCGAAGGTGACCAGCCATCCCGTAACTCTTTCGAGTGACCGTCGTTGAGAGGTCGGAGGCGGTTGAAGGAACAAGCGCTCGGGCAGGCGTTCGTGTCCGCTCGTGAGTGTCGACCGCACAGGTGACGATTTCGTACCAGCCTGGAGGCTCAAGGTGACGCGCATCAGCTGCGGAGGACGGCCATGACATCCGTCCTCGTCTGCGACGACTCCCCGCTTGCCCGAGAGGCGCTGCGCCGCGCGGTGGCGACCGTGCCCGGCGTCGAGCGCGTGACCACGGCGGCCAACGGCGAGGAAGTCCTCCGCCGCTGGGGGGCCGACCGCTCGGACCTGATTCTGATGGACGTACGCATGCCCGGCCTGGGCGGCGTCGAGACCGTTCGGCGGCTGCTGTCCGCCGACCCCGGTGCGCGCATCATCATGCTCACCGTCGCCGAGGACCTGGACGGCGTGGCGCTCGCCGTCGCCGCCGGTGCCCGTGGCTATCTGCACAAGGACGCCTCCCGCGCGGAGCTGCGCGCCACCGTGACGCAGGCGCTCGCCGACCCCACCTGGCGGCTCGCCCCGCGTCGGCTGCGGTCCGCCGAGATGGGCGCCGCGCCGACGCTCACCGCGCGGGAGATCCAGGTGTTGGAGGGCATGAGTCACGGCCGCTCGAACGCGGAGATCGGGCGCGAGCTGTTCCTCTCCGAGGACACCGTGAAGACCCACGCGCGGCGGCTGTTCAAGAAGCTCGGTGCCTCGGACCGCGCGCACGCCGTTGCGCTCGGCTTCCGCTGGGGTCTGGTCCGCTGAGTTGAGCCTTGACGGGGGTAGGAGAATCCCCGCTCACCACCAGGTGGGCGGGGGTGGCCGAGCGGTCCACCGGATGCCCGCTGCTCGTTTCGCCGCGGATGCCGCATCCTTGAGGTGTGGAGTTCCTCGGGGAGCAGTCGAACGAGCGGGAGGGGAGGGCGCAGGAGATGAGTTCCGGCGCGCCTACTCATAACGCTTCGGTGCACAACCATGGACGTGGCGCCACGGACCGGACGGCCGCAAGGCACCATGGACCGATGCGCGACGACGAGACGACAGTGATCGGTGCGCTCGTGCATCGCGCCGTCGACGGGGACGAGCAGGCGACCCACGATCTGCTCGCCCATGTCCACCCTCTGGCCCTGCGCTATTGCCGCACCCGGCTGTCCCGGCTGCCCGGTGACGCGCGGCACTTCGTGGAGGACCTGGCGCAGGAGGTCTGCGTCGCCGTCCTCCTCGCGCTGCCGCGCTACAAGGACACCGGACGGCCGTTCGAAGCCTTTGTCTTCGCCATCGCCGGCCACAAGGTCGCCGACCTCCAGCGCGCCGCGATGCGTCACCCCGGCTCGACGGCCGTGCCCTCGGACGAGATGCCCGAGCGTCCCGACGACTCCCTCGGCCCCGAGGAGCGCGCCCTGCTCAGCAGCGACGCCGAGTGGGCCAAGAAACTCCTGGCCAACCTGCCCGAGAACCAGCGGGAGCTGCTGCTGCTGCGGATCGCCGTCGGGCTCACGGCCGAGGAGACGGGACAGATGCTCGGCATGTCGCCCGGCGCGGTCCGGGTGGCGCAGCACCGGGCCCTGAGCAGGCTCAGGGCGCTGGCGGAGCAGTAGGACCGGCGTTCGATGACGATACGGAGGGCGCCCCGGGTGAACATGCGGGGCGCCCTTTCCGTACGAACATACGAAGCCCGGTATCACTTCGTACCGTGGAATGTGTGCCCCACGCTTCCCGTTAGCATGGACATCCGCACCGATCAAGGCCATTTGGGGAAGGTGTCATGACTGCCAACGTCGACGGAGTGCCCGGAAAATTCGCGACACTCGGGCTGACCTACGACGACGTGCTGCTGCTGCCGGGTGCATCCGAGGTGCTCCCCAACGCGGTCGACACCTCGTCCCGTATCTCCCGCAACGTACGGGTGAACATCCCCCTGCTCTCGGCCGCGATGGACAAGGTCACCGAGTCGCGCATGGCGATCGCCATGGCCCGTCAGGGCGGCGTCGGCGTGCTCCACCGCAACCTCTCCGTCGAGGACCAGGTCAATCAGGTCGACTTGGTCAAGCGCTCCGAGTCCGGCATGGTCACGGACCCGATCACGGTGAACCCGGATGCCACGCTGGCCGAGGCCGACGCGCTGTGCGCCAAGTTCCGCATCAGCGGCGTCCCGGTCACGGACGGCAACAAGAAGCTGCTCGGCATCGTCACCAACCGCGACATGGCCTTCGAGAGTGACCGCTCCCGCCAGGTGCGCGAGGTCATGACCCCGATGCCGCTGGTCACCGGGCACGTCGGGATCTCAGGCGTCGAGGCCATGGAACTGCTGCGCCGCCACAAGATCGAGAAGCTTCCACTGGTCGACGAGGCGGGCATCCTCAAGGGCCTCATCACCGTCAAGGACTTCGTCAAGGCCGAGCAGTACCCCAACGCTGCCAAGGACGCGGAGGGCCGTCTGATCGTCGGCGCCGCCGTGGGAGCCAGCCCCGAGGCCCTGGAGCGGGCCCAGGCGCTGGCCGAGGCCGGTGTGGACTTCCTGGTCGTCGACACCTCGCACGGCCACAACAGCAACGCCCTCAGCTGGATGTCGAAGATCAAGTCGAGCGTCGGTGTCGACGTGATCGGCGGCAACGTCGCCACGCGCGACGGCGCTCAGGCGCTGATCGACGCTGGTGTCGACGGCATCAAGGTGGGTGTCGGCCCCGGCTCGATCTGCACCACCCGCGTCGTCGCCGGTATCGGTGTCCCCCAGGTCACGGCCATCTACGAGGCGTCCCTCGCGGCCCGTCCGGCGGGTGTCCCGCTGATCGGTGACGGCGGTCTGCAGTACTCCGGCGACATCGGCAAGGCGCTCGCCGCGGGCGCCGACACCGTGATGCTGGGCAGTCTCCTCGCGGGCTGCGAGGAGTCCCCGGGCGAGCTGCAGTTCATCAACGGCAAGCAGTTCAAGTCGTACCGTGGCATGGGATCCCTGGGCGCCATGCAGTCCAGGGGCCAGGGTCGGTCGTACTCGAAGGACCGCTACTTCCAGGCGGAGGTCGCCTCCGACGACAAGCTCGTGCCTGAAGGCATCGAGGGTCAGGTGCCCTACCGTGGGCCGCTGGCCAACGTGCTGCACCAGCTCGTCGGCGGTCTGCGCCAGACCATGGGGTACGTGGGCGCCGCCACCATCGAGGAGATGGAGACCAAGGGCCGCTTCGTACGGATCACCTCCGCGGGTCTGAAGGAGAGCCACCCGCACGACATCCAGATGACCGTCGAGGCGCCGAACTACAGCCGTAAGTAGACAGCGGTAGGTGGGCAACGGACCTGGTGAGGGCGGTCCCGGTGCATCCGGGGCCGCCTTCGTCGTGCCCGTCGGCGATACTGGAAGACGCTGAACGCTTCAGGGAAAGGCCACACACGTGACTGAGATCGAGATCGGGCGCGGCAAGCGCGGCCGCCGGGCGTACGCCTTCGACGACATCGCCGTCGTCCCCAGCCGTCGTACGCGCGACCCGAAGGAGGTCTCGATCGCCTGGCAGATCGACGCCTACCGCTTCGAGCTGCCCTTCCTGGCCGCCCCCATGGACTCGGTCGTCTCCCCGGCCACCGCGATCCGCATCGGCGAGATGGGCGGCCTCGGCGTACTGAACCTCGAAGGTCTGTGGACGCGGTACGAGGACCCGCAGCCGCTGCTCGACGAGATCACCGGCATGCCCGACGAGGCCGCGACCCGCCGCCTCCAGGAGATCTACGCGGCTCCCATCAAGGAGGAGCTGATCGGGCAGCGCATCAAGGAGGTGCGCGACTCCGGAGTGGTCACCGCGGCGGCGCTCTCCCCGCAGCGCACGGCCCAGTTCTCCAAGGCCGTCGTGGACGCGGGCGTCGACATCTTCGTCATCCGCGGTACGACCGTGTCGGCGGAGCACGTCTCCGGCTCGCACGAGCCGCTGAACCTGAAGCAGTTCATCTACGAGCTGGACGTCCCGGTGATCGTCGGCGGCTGCGCCACGTACACGGCCGCCCTGCACCTGATGCGGACCGGCGCGGCCGGCGTCCTCGTCGGCTTCGGCGGCGGCGCCGCCCACACCACGCGGAACGTGCTGGGCATCCAGGTCCCGATGGCGACGGCGGTGGCCGACGTGGCCGCGGCCCGCCGCGACTACATGGACGAGTCCGGCGGCCGGTACGTGCATGTCATCGCCGACGGCGGTGTCGGCTGGTCCGGCGACCTCCCCAAGGCGATCGCCTGTGGCGCCGACGCGGTGATGATGGGCTCCCCGCTGGCCCGCGCCACGGACGCGCCCGGCAAGGGGCACCACTGGGGCATGGAGGCGGTGAACGAGGAGCTGCCGCGCGGCAAGAAGGTCGACCTCGGTACCGTCGGCACGATCGAGGAGGTCCTGACCGGACCGTCGCACACGCCCGACGGCTCGATGAACCTCTTCGGCGCGCTGCGCAGGGCCATGGCCACCACCGGGTACAGCGAGCTGAAGGAGTTCCAGCGCGTCGAGGTGACGATCGCGGACTCCCAGCACAAGCGGTGAGCTGACACCGCGCTCACCGAGCGGAGAGAGGGGCCCGGCCGCCCACAGGGGCGACGGGCCCCTCTTCGCGTGCCCAAAGGGGCTGATGGGGGCGTGGTTTGCGGTGGGGGGCGCGCGGTTGCGTTCGGGGCGAATGTGGGCCGAACGGCCGAAGTGGGCCGATAGCGTTCGTGATCGGCGCCCCGGTTCTTCTGGGGCCCCCTTCCGAGGACATGGTCCGGACCCCGCCCTCGGGGCCCGGACCGATCTCCGACGGACCGTCCGCCGGGCTCGGGCCTGTCGTTTGGATCATGTCGGCTTCAGGTCACGGCACCTTGATGGCTGCCGGTGAGCGGGGCTTGGTGCGTGCAGCTGCAAGGCGGAGGAGGGAGTCAACGCGGAGCGTTGGCGACCGACGACAACGCCGCAGATGTGCGTGCCAAGCCCCGCGGCCCAGGCGTGATCCAAACGACAGGCCCTGAAGGGCGGTGTCGTGGAAGGGGGCGCCCATGGGACGTCACCGCAAGCCCACCCGCTGGGACCGACTCTGTCTTCGGATGGTGCAGTGCCGGAGGAGGTGGATCTTGCGGCTTTACGGATGGTGAGCGGCCGCCCCCAAGAGGACTAGGGGCGGACACTCCGTGAACCATCCAGGAGCCTGCCGCAGTAGCCTCTGCGGTGGGCTCCATCTGTTTGTACGGTACCGGGCGCCGGACCCCGGCTGCCACCAGTCCCGGAGTGTCGGGTGGTGTCGTGCGCCCCCTTCACAGCCTGTGCGCCGCGCCGGTCGGGGTGGCCCCGCGGGTGTCCAGGAGGAGCTGGGCCTTGACCGACAGGCCCTGGAGGTCGTAGGTGCGGTGGTGCTGGAGGAGGATCGTCAGGTCGGCGTCGGCGGTGGCCTCGTAGAGGGAGTCGACGCGGGGGACCGGGCGGTCGAGGACGCTCCACGCGGGGACGTGCGGGTCGTGGTAGCTGACGTGCGCGCCGAGTTGGAGGAGCCGGCGGGCGATCTCCTCCGCGGGGGTGCCCTGTTGGTCGGGGATGTCCGGCTTGTATGTGACGCCCAGGAGGAGGACGCGGGCTCCGCGGGCCGACTTGCCGTGCTCGTTGAGGAGGGTGGCGGCGCGCTGGACGACGTACTGGGGCATGCGGTGGTTGACCCGCTGGGCCAGTTCGACCATGCGCAGCGAGTGCGGGGCCCGGCCCGACAGGTCCTGTGCGAGGGCGTGGCCGCCCACGCCGGGCCCCGGGCGGAACGCCTGGAAGCCGAACGGCTTGGTCTCGGCGCAGCGGATGACGTCCCACAGGTCGACGCCGAGGTCGTGGCAGAGGACGGCCATCTCGTTGACGAGGGCGATGTTGACGTGCCGGTAGTTGGTCTCCAGCAGCTGCACCGTCTCGGCCTCGCGCGGTCCACGCGCGCGTACCACCTTGTCGGTGAGCCGGCCGTAGAAGGCGGCCGCCGACTCGGTGCAGGCCGGGGTGACGCCGCCGATCACCTTGGGGATGTTCGCGGGACCGAAGTCGCGGTTGCCCGGATCGACGCGGGCGGGCGAGTAGGCGAGGTGGAAGTCGCGGCCCGCGCACAGACCCGACCCCTCTTCGAGGAGCGGGCGCAGGAACTCCTCGGTCGTGCCCGGGTGGACCGGTGACTCCAGGATGACCGTGGTGTGCGGGCGCAGGCGGGCGGCCAGGACCCGGGCGGCCTCCTCCACCTGGGTGAGGTCCGGCGCTCCGTCGGCGCCCATGGGCACGGGGACGCAGATGACGGCCGTACGGACCCGGCCGAGTTCCGCGGGGCTGGTGCCGGGCTTGAAGCCGCGGGCGAGCATGCGGCGCAGTTCGGCGGGGGTGAGGGAGCCGCGTTCGGGGCCGGTGCGGTAACCGAGCGTGGGGATGCCGGCGGCGACGGCGGCCTGGGCCAGCGGCAGGCCGAGCTGGCCGAGTCCGATGACGGCGAGATCTGCGGGCATGGCGTGAGCCGTCCTTCCCAGTAACCGAAGCGGGACAGGCGCGCAAGCCCTGTGGACTGGACGAGCGAGCGCAATGTCAGACTAGGAGTAAATATGACCGATATGCGGGATTGGGAGAGGGTATTTCTCCGCGCGTCCCGGAGAGTTGTCCACAGGCTGGGGGCGGGTGGTGGCCGATGTCGGGCAACACGGTCAGAATTCTGGGCAGGGGGATGTGAGCAGGGTCTTGCTTGACGGGCATCGACAGGTGGGACCGGCGCGACAAACAGCGGGAGGCAGCGGTGAGGACAGCGGCACTGGGACCGGCACAGCGCGCCGAGTCACTGGCGGGTATGGCCGAGCGCGAGCTGGACGTGCTGGTCGTGGGTGGTGGCGTGGTCGGTGCGGGTACGGCCCTGGACGCCGTGACACGCGGCCTGTCCACGGGCCTCGTCGAGGCGCGTGACTGGGCGTCGGGCACGTCGAGCAGGTCGAGCAAGCTCATCCACGGCGGCCTGCGCTATCTGGAGATGCTCGACTTCGCCCTCGTCAGGGAGGCCCTGAAGGAGCGCGGGCTGCTCCTGGAGCGCCTCGCACCCCATCTGGTGAAGCCCGTGCCCTTCCTCTACCCCTTGCAGCACAAGGGCTGGGAGCGGTTCTACGCGGGATCCGGCGTCGCCCTGTACGACGGGATGTCGATGGCCCGAAGCCACGGCCGGGGCCTCCCGCTGCACCGCCATCTGAGCCGCCACCGCGCCCTGCGCGTGGCGCCCTGCCTCAAGAAGGACGCGCTGGTCGGGGCCCTCCAGTACTACGACGCCCAGATGGACGACGCCCGCTACGTGGCCACCCTGGTGCGCACGGCCGCCTCCTACGGCGCGAAGGTCGCCAACCGCGCGCGTGTCACGGGGTTCCTGCGCGAGGGCGAGCGGGTTGTCGGCGCCAAGGTGCGGGACGTCGAAGGGGGTGGCGAGTACGAGGTCCGCGCCAAGCAGATCGTGAACGCCACCGGGGTGTGGACCGACGACACCCAGGCGATGGTCGGGGAACGCGGCCAGTTCCATGTGCGGGCGTCCAAGGGCATCCATCTGGTCGTACCCAAGGACCGGATCCACTCCACGACCGGGCTGATCCTGCGGACCGAGAAGTCCGTGCTGTTCGTCATCCCCTGGGGCCGGCACTGGATCGTGGGCACCACCGACACCGACTGGGACCTGGACAAGGCCCATCCGGCGGCGTCCAGCGCGGACATCGACTACCTGCTGGAGCAGGTGAACTCCGTCCTCGCGGTGCCGCTCACCCGTGACGACGTGCAGGGCGTGTACGCCGGGCTCCGACCGCTGCTGGCCGGCGAGTCGGAGGCGACCAGCAAGCTCTCACGCGAACACACCGTCGCCCACCCCGTGCCGGGGCTGGTGGTCGTGGCCGGCGGCAAGTACACGACGTACCGGGTCATGGCGAAGGACGCGGTGGACGCCGCCGTGCACGGGCTCGACCAGCGGGTCGCCGAGTGCGTCACCGAGGACGTGCCGCTGCTGGGGGCCGAGGGGTACCGGGCGCTGTGGAACGCGCGGGCGCGGATCGCCGCCGGCACCGGGCTCCATGTGGTGCGCGTGGAGCACCTGTTGAACCGGTACGGGTCCGCGACCGAGGAACTCCTCGACCTCATCGCCGACGACCCCTCCCTGGCCGAGCCGCTCCAGGCCGCCGACGACTACCTGCGGGCCGAGGTCGTCTACGCGGCCTCCCACGAGGGCGCGCGCCACCTCGACGACGTGCTCACCCGGCGCACCCGGATCTCCATCGAGACCTTCGACCGGGGGACGCGCAGTGCGCGCGAGGCGGCGGAGCTGATGGCGCCGGTGCTCGGCTGGGACAAGGACCAGATAGAGCGGGAGGTCCAGCACTACGAGAAGAGGGTGGAGGCCGAGCGGGAGTCGCAGCGCCAGCCGGACGACCTGACGGCCGACGCGGCGCGGTTGGGCGCGCCGGACATCGTGCCGCTGTAGCGACGTCCCGCTGGACGGAGCGAGCGGCACTCCCGTGCCTATGGCCTTCGTGGGGTGCGGGGGCAGAACTCGGCGGCGAGCAGCGCCGGTTCCACGTCGGGGTCCCCGGGCGCGTCCGTGTTCACGCGGTAGGTGAGGACGTGACGGCCGTCGACGGTGGCGGCGGTGCGCACATAGCTGCCGGCGATCCGGCCGTTGTGCCCCCACACCGTGGTGCCGCACGGCAGCCTCACGGGGTAGAGGCCCATGCCGTACGCGCCGTGCGCGGTCCCGGTGTCGAGCATCTCGCGGAGCTGACGGGGACGCAGGAGGTCGCCGCCGAGCAGCGCCCCGTAGAAGCGGTTCAAGTCGGGCAGCGTGGTGACGAGTTCGCCCGCCGCCCCGGCCGCGCGCGGGTCGAGGTCCGTGACGTCGGAGCCGTCGGCGGAGTAGGCGCGGCCGTGCGGCTCCGGCAGTGAGGAGCGGGCACCCGGGAAGGACGTGCCCGTCAGACGGAGGGGCGTGATGATGCGGCGCTCGGCCTCGGTGGCGTAGGAGTTGCCGGTGACCTGCTCGATGACCAGTCCCAGCAGCACGTAGTTGGTGTTCGAGTAGAAGAAGCGGCCTGGGACGGCCGGGGGGAGGGCGAGCGCGAGGCGTACGGCCTGACGCGGGGTCACAGGGGTGGTTCCCCCGGTGACTGCCGTGAAGTCGGCCAGTCCGCTGGTGTGCGTGAGCAGTGCGCGCAGCGTGATGCGGCGGCCGTCGTCGCCCCGGCCCCCGCCCTGGCCTCGGACCAGGCCCGGCAGGTGGTCCTCCACCGAGTCCGACAGCGACAGTCGGTGTTCGGCGGCCAGCTGGAGCACGACGGTGGCGATGAACGTCTTGGTGAGGCTGCCGGCCCGGAAGCGGTCG
>NZ_LIRK01000133.1 GCF_001419765.1 Streptomyces torulosus | reverse complement strand
GAGCGCGAGCTGGACGTGCTGGCGCTGCACGGCTACAACGAGATCCTCGTCTACGCGGGCGCGGACGCCCTCTACCACCGGGTGTTCCAGGAGTTCGGGTACGGGGAGGAGGAACTGCGGCAGTGGATCCCGGGGCCCGCGCACCAGCCGTGGTGGCTGCTGCAGAACCTGTCCGCGTTCCCCTCCCCCGTCTCCCGGCAGCTCCTGGACGCCCGCGCCGCGCTCGGCCGCCGGATCGCCGACCGGGTGCGCGAGCTGGGCATGACGCCGGTGTTCCCCGGCTACTTCGGGACGGTCCCGCCGGGCTTCGCCGAGCGTGTCCCCGGAGCGCGGACGGTCCCGCAGGGCACGTGGATGGGTTTCTCCCGCCCCGACTGGCTGGACCCGCGCACGGACGCCTTCGCGCGGGTCGCGGCCGCCTTCTACCGCACCCAGGACGAGCTGTTCGGCGGGGCGTCGACCCTGTACAAGATGGACCTGCTGCACGAGGGCGGCGACCCGGGCGACGTGCCTGTGGGCGACGCGGCGGAGGGCGTCGAGCGGGCGCTGCGGCGGGCCCACCCCGACGCCACCTGGGTGATCCTCGGCTGGCAGCACAACCCGCCGCGCGCGATCGTCGACGCCGTCGACAAGGAGCACATGCTCGTCGTCGACGGCCTCTCCGACCGTTTCCCGACGGTCACCGACCGCGAGGCCGACTGGGGCGGCACCCCGTACGCGTTCGGCTCGATCTGGAACTTCGGCGGCCACACCGCGCTCGGCGCCAACACCCGTGACTGGGCGGAGCTGTACGAGAAGTGGCGCACGAAGCCCGGCAGCGCGCTGCGCGGGATCGCGCTGCTGCCGGAGGCCGCGGACAACAACCCGGCGGCCTTCGCCCTGTTCTCCGAACTCGCCTGGCGCGAGGGCGAGCTGGACCTGGAGGCGTGGTTCGCCGACTGGGCGCACACGCGTTACGGCGCCCGTGATCCGCACGCCGAGGTCGCCTGGGACATCCTGCGCCGCACCGTCTACGGCACCACGCGCGCCGACGGGTGGAGCGAGGGCGCCGACGGCCTGTTCGGTGCCCGCCCGGCGCTCACCGTCGTCCGGGCGGCCCGCTGGTCGCCCAAGCAACTCCGGTACACGGCGGCGGACCTGGAGCCGGCCCTCGGTGAACTGCTGCGCGTACGGTCCGCGTTGCGCACCTCGTCCGCCTACCGGCGGGATCTCCTCGACGTGGCCCGCCAGACCCTCTCCAACCGCAGCCGCGTCCTGCTGCCGCGGATCAAGGAGGCGTACGACGCCCGGGACGCCGCCCGGCTGAAGGAGCTGGCGGAGGTGTGGCTGTCCCTGATGGATCTGCTGGACCGGCTGCTGGCCACCGACTCCCGTCATCTGCTGGGCCGTTGGGTCGCGGACGCGCGCGCCTGGGGGGCGGGCGACGCCGAGCGGGAGCGGTTGGCGTACGACAATCTGTCGCTGCTGACCGTGTGGGGCACCCGCGCGGGCGCGGACGCGGGGCTGCGCGACTACGCGAACCGGGAGTGGGCGGGCCTGGTCGGCGGGCTGTACCGGCTGCGCTGGTCGACGTATTTCGAGGAGCTGCGGGCCGCGCTCGCCGAGGGGCGGGCGCCGAAGAAGATCGACTGGTTCGCGCTGGAGGACCACTGGACCCGGAACCCGGGACCACTCACCACCGAGCCGACCGGCGACACGTACACGGTGGCCACGCAGGTGTGGGAGCGGCTCACGGCACTCTCCTGAAAGGCCGGGCCCGTCTGTCGAGGGTCGGCCGCCCGCCGACGCCTGAGTCGGTGTGGGTGGAGACGTTCACGGGCTTGCCGGTGCTCGACACGGGTCGGCCCCCCGGCCCGAGCCGTCGCCGCGGAGTCAGTCGCACCGTTCCGGGGCGCACAGTCGCTGTGCGCCCCGGAGACGGCCGTCGTGGACCCCGCTCGGGTCCACGGCTTCCGGCCGAGGGCCGTCCCCCTCGGCCGGAGTCCGGGCGCCGTACGGCACAGGCGGGGATCCCGCGGCGACGTCGGCGCGCAGTGGTGGGGTCAGTCGCCGGCCGCGATCCGGGCCAGTCGCCGGGCCTCGTCCCGTGTCGAGCGGGCGATCGCGTCCTCGTCCACGTGCAGCAGACGGCCGTCCTCCACGACGGGCCGGCCGCCCACCAGCGACAGGGTCACGGGGGCCGCCGCACCGAAGACCAGGGCGGTCACCGGGTCGGCGATGGACGCGTGGGCGAGGGTGTCCAGCTTCCACAGGACCAGGTCGGCGAGCTTGCCCGGCTCCAGGGAGCCGATCTCGGCCGCCCGGCCGAGGACCTGGGCGCCGCCGTAGGTGCCGAGGCGCAGCGCCTGACGGGCGTCGAGCGCGGCTTCGCGGTGCGGGCCGAGGCGGTTGACGAGGAGCGCGTTGCGCAGCTCGGTGTGGAGTTCGCCGGACTCGTTGGAGGCGGTGCCGTCGACGCCGAGGCCGACCGGGACGCCGGCCGCCAGCATGTCGGGGACGCGGGCGATACCGGCGGCGAGGCGGGCGTTGGAGGACGGGCAGTGGGCGACTCCGGTCCTCGTCCGGGCGAAGGCGTCGATGTCGGAGTCGTTCATGTGGACGCAGTGCGCCATCCACACGTCCTCGCCGAGCCAGCCCGTCGACTCGAAGTAGTCGGTGGGGCCCATGCCGAACAGCTCGTGGCAGAACTTCTCCTCCTCGACCGTCTCCGAGCCGTGCGTGTGCAGCCGCACCCCGAGGCGGCGGGCCAACTCGGCGCCCTGCCTGAGGAGTTCGGTCGACACGGAGAACGGGGAGCAGGGGGCCACGGCCACCTGGGTCATCGCGCCGAAGGAGGCGTCGTGGTGCTCGTTCACGGTCGCCTCGGTGGCGGCGAGCGCGCCGTCGAGGGTCTCGACCGCGAAGTCCGGGGGCAGGCCGCCGTCCTTCTCGCTGCGGTCCATGGAGCCGCGGGCGAGGGTGAAGCGGACGCCCGTCTCTCGGGCCGCCCGGATGATGGCGCCCGACAGGTCGCCGGAGCCCTTCGGGAAGACGTAGTGGTGGTCCATCGCGGTCGTCACACCGCCGCGGGCCATCATCGCGAGGGAGCCCTGGGCCGCCGCGTACGTCATCTGTTCGTCGATGCGGGCCCAGGTCGGGTACAGCGCGACGAGCCAGTTGAAGAGGTTGTGGTCGGTGGCGAGGCCCCGGGTGATCCACTGGTAGAAGTGGTGGTGGGTGTTCACCAGGCCGGGGGTCACCAGATGTCCGGTGGCGTCGATCCGGCGTACGACGTCCGTCAGGCCCTCGGGGGCCCGGCCCGCGCCGACCGACTCGATCACGTTGTCCGCGACCACCACATGGCCCGACGTGTACTCGGTGTCCCGCGCGTCCACGGTCGCGATCGCCGCGTTCTCGATGACGATGCGCTGTGCCATCGTTGTTCGTCCCTACTCCCGGTGTACGTTCCGGGTCCGCGTCAGAGGTTGGTGAGATCGGCCGGGATGCGCGCCTCGACGCCGTCCCGCAGGACGGTCGCCTCGATGAGGCCGTAGGGGCGGTCGGCGGCGAAGTACACCTCGTTGTCGTTCTTGAGGCCGAACGGGGCGAGGTCCACCAGGAAGTGGTGCTTGTTCGGCAGGGAGAAGCGGACCTCGTCGATCTCGCTCCGGTGGTCGATGATCCGGGCGCCCATCGCGTAGAGGGTCTGCTGCAGCGACAGCGAGTACGTCTCGGCGAAGGCCTCCAGCATGTGCCGCTTGACCTGCGCGTACGACGCGTCCCAGGAGGGCATCGGCTGCTCGTCGTCGGTCCAGTTGAACCGCCAGCGGGCGGAGACGTCGGTGGCGAGGATGCGGTCGTGCGCCTCGGGGAGGGTCGTGTACTTGTCCTTGACGTAGCCCCAGAACTCGGAGTCGGTCGAGTTCATGACGGTGAGGTCCTTGAGGCCGGAGACGACCTCCCACGCCGCGCCGTCGTACGTGATCTGCGCGAGCCGGGTCTCCTGGCCCGTGCGGACGAACGAGTGCGCGCCCTTCCCGGAGTGCTCGATGCGCTCCCAGGAGTACTCCTCGATGCGGATGCGGGCCCGGTGGATGGCCGGCTGGGAGGTCACGAAGTGGCGGGCGAGATGGATGCCGAACTGCTCGGCGGACTCGATGCCGTGCTCCTTGGCGAAGGCGTACACCGTGTTCTTGGTGGTGTCCGTCGGCAGGACGTTGGCGTTGGAGCCGGAGAGGTGGACCTCGTCCATGTCGCCGGAGAGGGACACGGAGACGTTCAGGTCCTTGATGTGGTGGGTGGCGCCGTCCCGCGTGATGCGTACGACGCGGTTCTCGGCCTTGCCGTACTGGTTCTGTCCAAGGATGGGCATGGGTGCTAACTCCCTCGGTATACGGAGTAGCCGAACGGGTTGAGCAGCAGCGGTACGTGGTAGTGCTCGCCGGCTTCGACGGCGAACGTGATGACCACCTCGGGGAAGAACACACCGCTGTCCCGATGCGCGGGGGCGTCCTGCTGTGTCTCGGCTCGCTTGGTCTCGAAGTACGGCTCCACGGCGAAGTCGAGCCGTACGTGGGTCGTCCCTTCCGGCAGCGCCGGGAGGTCCTTGCACCGGCCGTCGGCGTCGGTCGCGGAACCGCCGAGGGCCCGCCAGTCGGCGTCGCGTCCCGGACGGGCGGCGAGGCGGACGGCGACCCCGGGGGCGGGGCGGCCGACGCTGGTGTCCAGGATGTGCGTGGACACGGAGGCCGTGGTGCTGGTGCTCATGCTGCTCTCAGTCCTCTTCGACCAGTCGGGTCAGGCGGATGCGGTTGATCTTGCCCAGTTCGACGCGGACGATCTCCCGTTCCTCCTCCGGCGTGTTGCCGATGCGCTCCGCGACCGCGTCGCGCATCTGCTCGCCGGTGCGGCCGGTGGCGCAGATCAGGAAGACATGGCCGAACTTCTCCTGGTAGGCCAGGTTCAGTTCGAGCATCTCGGCCTTCAACGCGTCGGAGGCGCCGGACATGCCGCGCTGCTCCCGGGCGGAGGTCGCGTCGCCCGGCGTGGGGCGGCCGATCGGCGGGTGTCCGGCCATCGCCTCCGCCAGGTCCTCGGCGGTCAGTTCCGCCATGGCGGCGTCACTGGCGGCGAGCAGGTCGTCGACGGTGGCGTAGGGCCGGCCGGCGAGCAGTCTGCGCCCCCATTCCGCCGAGGCACACGCCTCGTGGAGCGCGGCGACGGCGGCTTGCTTCTCCAGGGTGTTGAACCGGGCGAGGCCCGGCGTCGAGGAACGCGAAGTCACGGGAGCCTCCGTGGCCGTGGTGCTGGACTGGCTACGGCAAGCTAACGCCCCGCGACGACATCACGTCAACAGTTTGTTGAAAAAACGCGGTGGCGCCCCTCGATCGGCGGGGCGGCCCGTCATCGGCCCTTGGCCGCGTTCTCCCTGTTCAGGTAGTTGTAGACGGTGAAGCGACTGACGCCGAGCGCGCTCGCGACGGTCTCCACGCCGTGCCGTACGGAGAACGCGCCGCGCGCCTCCAGCGTCCGCACGATCTCCTGCTTGGTCTTGCGGTCGAGGTCGGCGAGGGGCTTGCCGTGCCGGCGCTCCAGCGCGGCGAGGATGTGGTCCAGCGACTCGGCGAGCTGCGGCAGCCGGACGGCGACGACGTCGGCGCCCTGCCAGGAGAGCACGACGTCGTCGGGGCCGGCCTCGCCCGGCGGCAGCAGGACCCCGCCCATGGCGTCGACCAGCGGCTTGACGGCCGCGACGAAGGGGTCGTCCCCGGCGGCGGTCACCCCTGCCCCTCCCCGGACTCCCCGACCACGTTGACCTGGAGCGAGACCCGGGTGGCGCCCGCCTCCAGCGCCCGGCGCAGCAGGGCGTCGACCGCGCCGAGGACGGCGTCGGAGCCGCCCTCGGCGGTGTTGCCGAAGGGGCCCACGTCGACCGCGTCCAGCTCGGCGGCCTCGATGACGTCGCGGGCGACCAGCGCGTGCCGGGGCGGCTCGTCCAGGTCGAACGGCTCGGTGGTGAACTCCACTCTCAATCGCACTACGCCCCCATGACCTCGGATCCGACCTGCGCGTTCTGTCATCACACCGGCGGTGTGCCGGTCGCTGCGACACGACCTTAACGGCGACCGGGTCCCGCCGAGGACGCCCGCGTCGGGAGGTGGGCCCGGCGAAACGCCGCCGTGGTCCTTCGCGACCCTCCCGTAACAGGCCAACATTCCCCATCATGGACATCCTGCTCGTAGCCAGCGCGTTCAACAGCCTCTCCCAGCGGGTGTACGCGGAACTGTCCGACCGGGGTCACCGGGTCGACGTCGTTCTGGCCTCGCACGGCACCGACGCGGTCCTGGCCGCCGTGCGCGAGGCCCGCCCGGAGCTGATCGTCGCGCCGATGCTGAGGACGGCGCTGCCCGAGGAGGTGTGGCGGGAGCACACCTGCCTCATCGTGCACCCGGGACCACCCGGCGACCGCGGTCCGTCCTCCCTGGACTGGGCCATCACCGAGGAGGCACCCCACTGGGGTGTGACGGTGCTCCAGGCCGAGGCGGGGATGGACGCCGGTGACGTCTGGGCCGCCGAGTCCTTCCCGGTGCCGCCGGTCGGCAAGAGCGACCTGTACCGGGGCGAGGTCGCCGACGCCGCCTCGAACGCCGTCCTGCTGGCCGTCCAGCGGTACGCCGACGGGTCCTTCAAACCACGGCCGCAGAGCGATCCCGGGATCCGGGTGGTGTGGCGCGACTTCTTCCGCCAGGAGCGGCGCGGCATCGACTGGGAGAACGACAGCACGCAGACGGTGCTGAGGAAGCTCCGCGCGGCCGACTCGCAGCCGGGCGTCCTCGACGAACTCCTCGGCCGCGAGGTGTTCCTGCACGGCGGACACGCCGAGGACCGGCTCCGCGGTGCTCCCGGCGAACTGCTGGCGACCCGGGACGGCGCGGTCTGCCGGGCCACCCGGGACGGCGCGGTGTGGATTCTGGAGCTGCGCCCCCGCAAGAGTTCCGGCGACCCGGCGCCGTTCCGCCGCCCCGCCGCGTCGGTCCTCGCCGGCTTCCCCGCCCCGCCCGGCACCGACCGGGGGACGTCCGCCGGCGACGAACGCCCGCACCGGCTGCCGGTGAGCGCCGTCCCGCTCGAACTGCCCCCGGACCGGCGCACCTTCACCGACATCCGGTACCGGCGGCAGGGCGCCGTCGGGTTCCTGGACTTCTCGTTCCCCGGCGGCGCCATGAGCACCGACCACTGCCGCCGGCTCCTCGACGCCTACCGGTACGCACTCGCCCGCCCCACCCCGGTACTGGTGCTCGGCGGGTCCCGTGACTTCTTCTCCAACGGCATCCACCTGGGCGTCATCGAGGCGTCGGCCGACCCGGCGGCCGAGTCCTGGGCCAATCTCAACGCCATGAACGACCTGGTCGAGGCGGTGCTGCACACCACCGACCGCCTGGTGGTCGCGGCACTCGGCGGCAACGCGGCGGCCGGCGGCGTCATGCTCGCCCTGGCCGCCGACGAGGTGTGGTGCCGCGAGGGCACCGTCCTCAACCCGCACTACCGGCGCATGGGCCTGTACGGGTCGGAGTACTGGACGTACACGCTTCCCCGCCGCGTCGGGGCGGCGACGGCCGAACGGCTGACGGGCGAGGCGCTGCCGGTGAGTGCCGCGACCGCCGCGCGAATCGGGCTGGTGGACCGCCCGGTGCCGGTCCCGCCCCAGGGCTTCACCACCGAGGTCACCCGAATGGCGGCGGAGCTGGCCGACGCCCCGGACCTCGCGTCGCGGATCGCCGCGAAGGCCGCGGCCCGGCGGGCGGACGAGGAACGGCGGCCGCTCGCCGATCACCGGCGGGACGAACTCGCCCGGATGCACGCCGTCTTCTTCGATCCCCACGCCCCGTACCACGCCCTGCGCTCGGCGTTCGTGCGGAAGCTCCCGCACGGCTCCGCCCGGCCCCTGGCCACGGGAGGCGCACGATGAGCGCGCGGCTGCTGGTGGCGGGCGTCGGCAACATCTTCCTCGCGGACGACGCCTTCGGCCCCGAGGTGATCCGCGCCCTCGAAGGGCGCCCGCTGCCGCCCGAGGCGCGGGTGCGGGACTTCGGCATCCGCGGCATGGACCTCGCCTACGAACTGCTCGGCGGCTACGACACCGCCGTCCTGGTCGACGCCTGCGCGCGCGGCCACCGGCCCGGCACCCTGTCGCTGATCGAACCGGAACTCCCCGACCGCGCCAACGGCGGCCCCCCGCCCGAGGCGCACGGCATGGACCCGGCGAAGGTCCTCGCCCTGGCCGCCCACCTCGGCGACGAGCCGCTCCCCCGCGTCCTCGTCCTCGCCTGTGAACCGGAGGTGCTGCCGCAGGGCGACGAGGACATCGCCCCCGGCGTCAGCGCGACGGTGCGCGACGCCGTCGCGCGGGCCGTCACCGCGCTGCACACCCTGGTCCCGGCGCTGCTCGCCGACCCGGCGGCGATGCCTCCCCTGACCCGGGCCGCGATCCCTGGTTGAGCCGCCCGGAGGAATCCGAGGGCCCGCCCGCGGCCCGTCTCCCCGGTCCGGCGGCCGGGGGCGCGCAGGATCGGCAGCGGTCCGACGCACCCGAATCCCGCGAGGAGCTGTGCCCATGTGCGAGTCCGTGGACGACGTCACCCAGGCCGTCCTGGCGAAGAACGACGGGCTGGCCGCGAGCCTGCGCGACGAACTCACCGGCCGCGGGGTGACCGTGGTCAACCTGCTGTCCAGCCCGGGCAGCGGCAAGACCGAACTGCTCGGCCGGGTGCTGGCCCGGGCCGTGGAGCGGGGGGTCCCGGTGGCCGCGCTGACCGCGGACCTGGCGACCGAGAACGACGCCCACCGGCTCGCCCGCTCGGGGGCACCGGTGAAGCAGCTGCTGACCGACGGGCTCTGCCATCTGGAGGCCCGGCAGCTGCGCGGTCACGTGGAGAGCTGGCTGCCCGCCGACACCTCGCTGCTGTTCGTGGAGAACGTCGGCAACCTCGTCTGCCCGGCCTCCTACGACCTCGGGGAGAGCCTGCGGATCGTCCTGATGGCGGTGACGGAGGGCGAGGACAAGCCGCTGAAGTACCCCACGGCCTTCGGCTCCGCCCAGCTCGTGGTGCTCACCAAGACCGACCTCGCCGAGGCCGCCGGGTTCGACGAGTCCGCCTTCCTCGCCCATGTCCAGCGGGTCAACCCGGGGGTGGAGGTGGTGCGGTCCAGCGCCCGCGGCGGCGAGGGCGTCGACACCGTCCTGGAGCGGGTGCTCGCCGTGCGGGACGGGGCGCCCGTCCACCGGCCTCCCCTGGCGCCGCGCCCGCACCGCCATGACGACGCCGCGTCCGGCCTCGCGGCCGGCCGCGTCTCGTGACGGCGCCCGCCACCCGCACCCCGCGCGGCACCGGCGGCGCCCGGACGGTGCGCCGACGCGTCACCGTCCGCGGAACCGTGCAGGGCGTCGGCTTCCGCCCCTTCGTCCACCGTCTGGCCACCGACCTGGAACTGGCCGGGTTCGTGGGCAACACGGCGGACGGCGTGCTCATCGAGGTGGAGGGGCCGCCCGACGGCATCGCCCGCTTCTGCGACCGACTGGCCGCCGAGCCGCCCCCGTTGGCCACCGTCACCGCCGTCGGCGTCGAGGAACTGGCCGTCACCGGCGCCGACGACACCTTCACGATCCGCTCCACCGACCGGTCCCCGGGCCGCACCCTGCTCCCGCCGGACGTGGCGACCTGCGAGGACTGTCTGCGGGAGCTGGCCGACCCGGCCGACCGCAGGCACCGGCACCCCTTCGTCACCTGCACCCACTGCGGTCCCCGCTTCACCATCGCCACCGGGATGCCCTACGACCGGGCGGTCACCACCATGGCCGGCTTCCCCCTGTGTCCGGCCTGCGCCCGCGAGTACGGCGACCCCGGCGACCGCCGCTTCCACGCCCAGCCCGTCGCCTGCCCCGACTGCGGGCCCCGGTTGCGGCTGGTGCCCATGCCGGGCGGCGCTGCCCGGCCCGCCCTCGGCGCCGACGCCCTCACGGCGGCCCGCGCGCTGCTGGCCGCCGGCCGGATCGTCGCCGTCAAGGGCCTCGGCGGCTACCACCTGGCGTGCGACGCCACCGACGCGACCGCCGTCGACACCCTGCGCGCCCGCAAGGCGCGCGGCGGCAAGCCGTTCGCGGTGATGTGCGCGGACCTCGACACCGTACGGCGGATCGCCGCCGTCTCCGCGGCCGAGGCGGCGACGCTCACCGGCCCCCGGCGTCCCATCGTCCTGCTGCGCCCGCGCGCCGGGCAGGGGGTGCTCGCGCCCGGAGTGTGCCCCGGCAGCCCGCACCTCGGCGTGATGCTGCCGTACACCCCGCTGCACGCGCTGCTGTTCGGGCTGCCCGGCGATCCGCCGGGCCCGCGCGTGCTGGTGATGACGAGCGGCAACCGCTCGGGGGAACCGATCGTCACGGACGACGACGAGGCGCTGACCCGGCTGGCGGGGCTCGCGGACGCCTGGCTCGCCCATGACCGGGAGGTCTCCGCGCCCTGCGACGACTCCCTGCTGCGGGTGCGCGCCGACGGCACCGAGCAGGTGCTGCGCCGCTCCCGCGGGTACGTGCCCCGCCCGCTGCGGCTGCCGGTGGCGGTGCGGCCCGCGCTCGCGGTGGGCGGCGACCTGAAGAACGCCCTGTGCGTCGGCGAGGGCGACCAGGCATGGTTCGGCCCGCACATCGGCGACATGGGCGACCTGACCACGCTGGAGGCGGCCCGGCGGGCGGAGACGCGGATGCGGAGCCTGACCGGTGTCAGCCCCGAGCTGATCGCCGCGGACCGGCACCCCGGCTACCACTCCGCCCGGTGGGCCGCCCGGCTGGCCGGGGGCAGACCCGTGCTGGTCCAGCACCACCACGCGCACATCGCGTCGGCGATGGCCGAGCACGGCCTCGACGGCACGACACCCGTCATCGGCGTCGCGTTCGACGGCACGGGCTACGGCGACGACGGCACCGTCTGGGGCGGTGAGATCCTGCTCGCCGACTACGCGGGCCACCGGCGCCTCGCCCACCTGGCCCCGGCCCCGCTGCCGGGCGGCGACGCGGGCGTGGCGAACCCCTGCCGCCTCGCGCTGGCCCGGCTGTGGGCGGCGGGCCTGGCGTGGGACCCCGACCTGCCCTGCACGACCGCCTGCACCCGCGATGAACTCCACCTGCTGGAGCGGCAGTTGACGCGCGGGCTGGCCTGTGTGGCGACCTCCAGCATGGGCCGTCTCTTCGACGCCGTGTCGTCCCTCGCCGGCGTGTGCCACCGCGCGGGGTACGAGGCGCAGGCCGCCCTGGAGCTGGAGGCCGCCGCGGCCTCGGTCTGGGACGCGGACACCTCGGCGTACGCCTTCGGCATCAGCGACGGCGTGTGGGACCCGGCGCCCGTGCTGCGCGCGCTCGTCGCCGATCTGCGCCGGGGCACCCCGCCCGCGGTGCTCGCGGCGCGCTTCCACCGGGGCGTCGCGCGGGCCGTCACGGAGCTCTGCCGACGGGCGCGCCGGGACACCGGCCTTGACGTCGTCGCCCTGAGCGGCGGTGTCTTCGCCAACGCCCTGCTGGAGGCGGAGTGCGCGCGGCTGCTGGCCGGGGCGGGCTTCACGGTGCTGCGGCACGGCGAGGTCCCGCCGAACGACGGAGGGCTGGCCCTCGGCCAACTGGTGGTCGCGGCTCACCGACGACAAGAGGAGTGACCCATGTGTTTGGCAGTGCCCGGCAAGGTCGTGGCCATCGACGACAGCGCCGACCCCCTCACCGGGCTGATCGACTTCGGCGGTGTGCAGAAACAGGCGTGTCTGGAGTACGTGCCCGATGTGCGTGTCGGTGAGTACGTCATCGTGCACGTCGGGTTCGCGCTCCAGCGCCTGGACGAGGAGTCGGCCCTGGCGTCCTTGAAGCTCTTCGAGGAACTGGGGCTGCTGGAGGAGGAGTTCGGCGACGCCTGGGAGCAGGCGGCGAAGGAGGCGGGAACCCCGTGAAGTACATCGACGAGTTCAACGACCCCGCTCTGGCGCGGCGGCTGCTGGACGAGATCCGTGCCACCGCCACCCGGCCGTGGGCCCTGATGGAGGTGTGCGGCGGGCAGACCCACTCGATCGTCCGGCACGGCATCGACCGTCTGCTGCCCGACGAGGTGGAGTTGATCCACGGGCCCGGCTGCCCGGTGTGCGTGACGCCGCTGGAGGTCATCGACAAGGCGCTGGAGATCGCCGCCCGCCCCGGGGTGATCTTCTGTTCCTTCGGGGACATGCTCCGGGTGCCCGGCACCGACCGGGACCTGTTCCGGGTCAAGGGCGGGGGCGGCGACGTCCGCGTGGTGTACTCGCCGCTCGACGCGCTGGAGCTGGCCCGCCGCAACCCGGACCGGGAGGTGGTCTTCTTCGCCATCGGCTTCGAGACCACGGCCCCCGCCAACGCGATGGCCGTGCACCAGGCGCGCCGCCTGGGCCTGACCAACTTCAGCCTGCTGGTGTCGCACGTGCGGGTGCCCCCGGCCGTCGAGGCCATCATGACGGCGCCCACCTGCCGGGTACAGGGCTTCCTGGCCGCCGGACACGTGTGCAGCGTGATGGGCACGGCCGAGTACCCGGAACTCGCCGAGCGGTACGGCGTCCCGATCGTGGTGACCGGCTTCGAACCGCTGGACATCCTGGAGGGCATCCGCCGCGCGGTCCGCCAGTTGGAGCGCGGTGAGCACCGCGTGGAGAACGCCTACGCGCGTGCCGTGCGCGACGAGGGCAACCCGGCCGCCGTCCGCATGATCGAGGAGGTGTTCGAGGTCACCGACCGCAACTGGCGGGGCATCGGACGCATCCCCGCGAGTGGCTGGCGGCTCACCGACGCGTTCCGCGCGTTCGACGCCGAGCACCGCTTCGACGTCACCGGTATCCGTACCGAGGAGCCGGCCGAGTGCCGCAGCGGCGAGGTGCTGCAGGGGCTGATCAAACCCACGGAGTGCGCCGCGTTCGGCACCACCTGCACCCCGCGCACCCCGCTCGGCGCCACCATGGTGTCCAGCGAGGGCGCCTGCGCGGCGTACTACCTGTACCGCCGGATGAACGACGGCCCGACACCGCAGGCCGCTCCGGTCGCGCGGGAGGAGATGAACCCCGTTGCCTGAACACGTCGATGTGGTCGACCCCACCCAGTGGACCTGCCCCGCCCCACTGCGCGACCAGCCGGTCGTGGTCATGGGCCACGGCGGAGGGGGAGCGCTGTCGGCGGAACTGGTGGAGCAGGTCTTCGCCCCCGCCTACGGCAACGCCGTCCTGGCCTCGCTCGCCGACTCCGCAGTCCTCGAACTGGGCGGCGCGCGGCTGGCGTTCTCCACCGACTCCTATGTGGTCCGGCCGCTGTTCTTCCCCGGCGGCTGCCTGGGGGACCTGGCGGTCAACGGCACCGTCAACGACCTGGCGATGAGCGGTGCCCGGCCCGCGTACCTGTCCGCCGCCTTCGTCCTGGAGGAGGGCGTGGAGCTGGCGGTCGTGGATCGGATCGCGCGCGCCATGGGAGCGGCGGCCGGGGCCGCCGGCGTCATGGTCGCCACGGGGGACACCAAGGTGGTGGAGTCCGGGCACGGCGACGGGGTGTACGTCACCACCGCCGGTGTGGGCCTCGTCCCGGACGGCGTGGACATCCGGCCGCAGCGGGCGCGGCCGGGGGACGCCGTCATCGTCAGCGGGCCGATCGGCCTGCACGGGGTGGCGATCATGAGCGTGCGGGAGGGGCTGGAGTTCGGGGTGGACGTCGCGAGCGACACGGCGCCGCTCGCGGACCTGGTCGCGGCGATGCTCGCCGTCACCCCCGACATCCATGTGCTGCGCGATCCCACCAGGGGCGGCCTCGCGGCGTCCCTGAACGAGATCGCCCGTGCCTCCGGGACCGGCGTCCGCCTCCAGGAGCGCGCGATTCCGGTGCCGGACGCGGTGGCCAACGCCTGCGGATTCCTAGGGCTCGACCCGCTCTACGTCGCCAACGAGGGCCGCCTGGTGGCCTTCGTCCCGCCGTCGGCGGCGGAGGAGGTGCTGGCGGCGATGCGCGCCCACCCTCAGGGCGCCGGGGCCACGCTGATCGGCGAGTGTGTCGCCGACCATCCGGGGATGGTCGTGGTCGCCACCGCTCTCGGCGGCGAGCGGGTGGTGGACCTGCCGCTCGGCGAGCAGCTGCCGCGCATCTGCTGAGGAGGACGTCCGAGGGCCCCGCCGGTACGCCGGCGGGGCCCTCGGGCTGTGCGGTGGCCGGTGCCGGCCCTCGGATCGGACTATGCGGTGGCCGGTGCCGGTTCGATCGCGGTGATCTCCAGTTCCCGGCCGCTGCGCAGCTCGGTGGAGGGCCGGTCGCAGCGCGGGCACCAGAAGAACGGCGGCATGCCCACCGCGAACTCCTCGGCACACGGGCCGCACCAGGCCTGTGCGGGGACCTGCTCGACCTGGAGCCGGGCCCCGGCGAGGGCGGTGCCGTCACGGGCCACCTCGAAGGCGAAGCTGAGGGCGTCGGCAACGACGCCCGCCAGCTCCCCGACCCGGACGGTCACCGCCGAGACGGAGTCCGTGCCGTCCGCACGGGCCATCTCGTCGGCCCGTTCGATGATCGCGGTCGCGATCGACAGTTCGTGCACGGTCGGCTCACGGATACCGGTGGCCGGCTCGGAAGCCGCCGGCCATCCGCCAGATCCGCGCCTCGCGCCGCAGGCTGGGCAGCTCCCACAGGAACAGCACCAGGGCCAGACCGCCGACCATGGCGGCCTCGGCCATCAGGACCCGCTGTCCCGTCATCCCGCTCCGTCCGCGGTGGGCGGCGGGCCTTCGTGCACGCATGTACGTCATCATTGCGGCGACTCCCTGCTGTCTCATCCCGGTGAGATGTTCGGCATGGTCTCCGCGAGGGTGTCATGCCGCTTCCAGTGGATCCCGGTGGAACGGCGCGCGTCGGCGGTGCCGTCCTCGTGGTGTCCCTTCTGATCCTTGTACGGTCCCCGGTTGCCCTGGTGCATGCCCATGACGTGCCGGGGCGTGTCGGGCCTGGCCTGGGCCCGGCCCACTCTGATGCTGCCCATGGGTGTTCTCCTTCCTCGCCTCCGACCTGCGGAGTGCGTGGTCATGACCGCTCGGTGAGGTCCTCGAAGAATTCCTCGACGGCCGGCCAGACCCGGCCGCCGCCGGACAGGCCGCGCCACTCGCGGCGTACGAGGGCGACCATGCGGTAGCAGTCGTCGATCGGCACGATCCAGTGGTGGTCGAGGCCGTGGACGGTGTTCACCAGGAGGGCCTCCACATCGGGTTCCATGCCGGCGAGCGGCGGACACGTCCCGGCCAGCTCCTTCCAGGCCGAGGCATCCACCTCCCACCGCATGGCGCCCGCGGGGCTCGGGCCCTCGGCGGTCACCGTGCCGTCGGTACGGGGCACGAAGAACACCAGGCCGACCGGCACCCCCAGGACGGCGGTGTCCAGGTGGGGCAGCCGCACCCGGCGCCGGGGCACGAGCCGGTGGTGGCCCTCCGCCGCCTTGGCGTCGGCGAACAGCACCGAGCAGGGGCCGCACACGCAGCGCACCTCCGCCTGCCCGGTGTCGTAGAGGTGGGCGTGCTCGTCGGCGACCGGTGCCGCGCACAGGTCGCACGCCTCCGCCCCGGCCGCCGCGGCGCGGTCGGCCGAGGACCGGATGAGGCGGGCCAGTGCGCCCTCGGTGGTCATGGGGCACCCCGGCGCTTGAGGGTGGTCAGCGGCACGAACGCGGGGGCCGGGGCCTCCGGCACCGGCTCCACCGCCGTCAGCTCGGGTGCCATGGCGAGCACCGCTTCACGGACGGCGGCACTCACGTCGCCGCCGCCTCCGCCTCCGCCTCCGCAGCCGGATCCGCAACCGCCGCCCGACGTCAGCCGTACCCGGGCCACGTCCCCGTCGACGCCGGCCCATTCGACGTCGCCGCCGCGTTCCCGCACGGCGGGCCGCAGGCGTTCGACCGCGCGGGCCGCCCGGTCCTCGGGGGGCTCGGGGTGGATGTCGTGCAGCACCAGCAGATGGCCGAGCAGCTCGTCGTCGGCGAGGCGTTCGGCGAGCGGCGCGTCCGCCTGGTCCAGGACGCGGGCCAGGGCCTCGCCGTAGACCTCGGTGAGCAGCCGTACCGCGTCGGTCGCCGCGCGTGTGGCGGGGCCGGGCGCGGACTCGACCTCCTCCAGCAGCTCGTCGAGGCGGGCCAGCCGGGCCTCGACGTCGAGGTCCGCGAGCCGGGCGGGGGCGGCGGCCTCAGCCATGGTTCGCCCCGTACGTCGGCGAGTGGAGCGTGGTCAGCGTCTTGCCCTTGCCGACGTACATGTGGACGCCGCACGGCAGACAGGGGTCGAAGCTGCGCACGGTGCGCATGATGTCGATGCCCTTGAAGTCGTCGGGCCCGTTCTCCTCGAAGATCGGCTGGCCCTGGACGGCGTCCTCGTACGGGCCGGGGGTGCCGAACTTGTCGCGGGGGCTGGCGTTCCACGGGGTGGGCGGGTACGGGTGGTAGTTGGCGATCTTCTTGTCCTTGATCACCAGGTGGTGGGAGAGGACACCGCGCACGGCCTCGTGGAAGCCGCAGCCGATCGCCTCGTCGGGCACCTCGAAGTTCTCGAACACCTTGGTCTCGCCGGCCCGCACCAGCCCCATGGCCTCTTCCAGGAACTGGAGGGCCATCGCGGCCGCGTAGGCGACGAAGTACGGCCGGGCGCGGTCGCGTTCGATGGTGTTGCTCCACTGCGGGATGCGCCACTCGAACGTCGTCTCCGGGAGCTTCTCGCCCTTGGGCAGGGAGATGCGCACGCTGTGGCCGGTGGCCTTGACGTACGGGGTGTCGACGAGGCCGCTCAGCGCGGTCGACCACAGGCGGGCGAGGGGGCCGCCGCCGGTGTCGAGGGCGAGGTGGTCCCCGGTGCGCGGGTCGAGCCAGCGGGGGCTCATGACCCAGCTGTACTTGTCGTCGAAGTCGCGCTTCTGCGGCACCGGGACGGTGGTCTGGTTCCACGGGTGGCGCATGTCGACGGGGTTGCCGAGCGGGTCGTGGGTGACGAACGGCTTCTCGTTGACCCAGTCCTCGTAGTACGAACTGCCCAGCATGATGCGCAGGCCGAGGTTGATGTCGATGAGGTTGTTGGTGACGAGCTCGCCGTCGACGATGATGCCCGGGGTGACGTACATCTGCTTGCCCCAGGTGTTCATCGTCTCGTAGCGGTAGTCGACGGTCATGGGGTCCTGGAAGGCGCCCCAGCAGCCCAGCAGGACACGGCGACGGCCGACCTCCTCGTAGCCGGGCAGCGCCTCGTAGAAGAAGTCGAAGACGTCGTCGTTCATGGCGACGGCCTTCTTCACGAAGTCGATGACCCGCATGAGCCGGCTGAGGTAGTCGGTGAAGGTGGTCGGCTGCGGCATCGTGCCGACACCACCCGGGTACAGCGTGGACGGGTGGACGTGCCGCCCCTCCATCAGGCAGAACATCTCGCGCGTGATGCGGCTGACCTTCAGGGCCTCCTTGTAGACCTCGCCCTCGAAGGGGTTGAAGGCCCGCATGATGTCGGCGATCGTGCGGTAGCCGTGGATGTCGCCGCGGGGTGCCGAGGTGCTCTCGGCGCGGGCCAGCACACCGGGGTTGGTGGACTTGACCATCGCCTCGCAGAAGTCCACGAAGACCAGGTTGTCCTGGAAGATCGTGTGGTCGAAGATGTACTCCGCCGCCTCGCCGAGGTTGACGATGTAGTCGGCCAGCGGGGGCGGCTTGACGCCGTAGGCCATCTGCTGGGCGTAGTCGGAGCAGGTGGTGTGGTTGTCGCCGCAGATGCCGCAGATCCGGGACGTGATGAAGCCCGCGTCGCGGGGGTCCTTGCCCTTCATGAACACCGAGTAGCCGCGGAACAGCGACGAGGTGCTGTGGCATTCCACGACTTCCCGGTTGGCGAAGTCGATCTTCGTGTAGATGCCCAGGTTCCCGATGATCCGGGTGATCGGATCCCAGGACATGTCCACGAGTTGTGGCGGCTTGCGCTCGGTGGGCCGGGCCTCGGTGGTGGTCATGTGCGGTGCTGCCCCTCGCTGTCGGTGTGGTGTGGGTGGGGATCTGGTGGTGCTTGGGGGTGTTGCGGTGCCGCGGGTGGTCGGTCCCGCGGCGGTGGGACGCGGTGCGCCCGGGGTCAGGGGCGGTAGCGCGGGTTGTAGCCGCTGGTGAGCTTGCGCCTGTTGTGGCGCCACCTCGGCTCGTGGTTCACCAGCTCGTTGGTCATGCCGCGCAGCCGGCGGATGACCGCGCCGTACGGCTTGATGGCGAGCGACGACAGGGTGCCGCCGGGCGGCTCGTCCATGAACGGCATGAACGCGTCGGGGAAGCCGGGCATGGTGCAGCCGATGCAGATGCCGCCGACGTTCGGGCAGCCGCCGATTCCGGCCATCCATCCGCGCTTGGGCACGTTGCAGTTGACCACGGGCCCCCAACAGCCGGTCTTCACCAGGCACTTGGGCGAGTTGTAGTCCTTGGCGAAGCCGGCCTGCTCGTAGTACGCGCCCCGGTCGCAGCCCTCGTGGACCGTCTTGCCGAACAGCCACTGCGGGCGCAGCATGTGGTCCAGCGGGGGCGGGGGCGCGGAACCGGCCGCGTGGTAAAGGACCCAGACCAGGGTCTCCATGAAGTTCTCGGGCTGGATCGGGCAGCCGGGCACGTTGACCACGGGCAGCCCGCCCTGGGAGGTGTAGTCCCAGCCCAGGTAGTCGGCGAGGCCCATGCAGCCGGTCGGGTTGCCGGCCATGGCGTGGATGCCGCCGAAGGTGGCGCAGGTGCCGGCGGCGACCACCGCCCAGGCCTTGGGGGCGAGTTGATCGATCCACCAGTTGATGGTCTGCGGCTCACCGGTCTCCGGGTCGTTGCCGAAGGACGTCCAGTAGCCGTCGCCCTCGATGATGTTCTGGTTGGGGATCGAGCCCTCGATGACGAGGATGAAGGGGGCCAGGTCGCCGCGTGCCGCCGCCCGGTAGGGGGCGAGGAAGTCCTCGCCGCCCAGGCTGGGGGACAGCACCTTGTTGACGAGGTTCACCTTCGGCAGGCCGGGGATCAGCCCGAGGACCAGGTCCTCGATGGAGGGCTGGCCCGCGGCGGTGAGCGAGACGGTGTCGCCGTCACAGCTCATGCCTTCGGAGATCCACAGGATCGTGATCTCGTCGAAGCCCTCGCGGTCCTCGCCGCGGCTGGGTTCCTCGCTGACTTCGGTGGTACTGCTGCTGGTGGTCATGTCATCGGCCTCCGCTGCGGTGGGTCTCGGAGTCGGTTGTCGTGTGCCGCGCCGAAGCTGCGGCGGGAGCCGGTTTCGACGGCTCGTCCGGCGGTGTGGCGGGCTCCAGTGGTTCGAGCTCGTCGGGCCGGAAGTAGAGGAAGCGGCCGTACCAGGTGTGCAGTTCGGACGCGGGGTCGTCGTCGAGGGTGACGGCGAGATGCACGCTGCCGTCGACGTCGTGGAAGACGGCGGCCACCTCCGCGGTGCGCCCGGCCAGGAACATGTCCTGGGCGTCGGCGCTCCTGCGGGGCCGTAGCCGTACCCGGCTGCCGCCGCCGACCGGCACCCCGTCGACGAGCACGGTCTCGGTGGTCGGCGAGAGCCCGTCGTCGGCCCCCTCCTGCCACCAGACGGGGCGCTCGGACGCGGACGCCGCGGACGCCGCGGACGCC
>NZ_LIRK01000132.1 GCF_001419765.1 Streptomyces torulosus | reverse complement strand
GCCGAGGAGGCGCGGCGACGGTTCGAGCCGTGGGCGTGGCCGCTGCTGCGGCTGCGTCTGTTCACGGTCGACACCGACGAACACGTCCTCGTCGTCCACGCCCACCACCTCATCGGCGACGGCTACAGCGCCGCCCTGCTCACCCGTGAACTCCTCACCGTCCACGACCGTTTCGCGGCCGGTGTGCCCGACGGCCTGGAGCCGTTGCGCTCGACGTTCCGCGACCACGTCGAGCTGCGCGCAGCCCGCCGCCGCATTCCGTTCCCGACCCCGGGGACGGCGACCGCGGACCACCTCGCCCGGCACCACGCCCCGTACACGCCCCCCGTGCTCCGTGCCTCCCGGCCGCCCGCCGACGGCATGGGGGCGTCCCCCGGCTTCCACACCGCCGGTTTCACCCTCGACGCCGACCGCGCCGGGGCGTTGCGCCGGCTCGCCCGTACCGCCGGGACGACGCCGTACGCGCCGTTCCTCACCGCGTACCACCGCGCTCTCGTCGGCCTCACCGGCCACCGGGACCTGGTGCTCGGCCTCGCGGTCACCGGACGCGACGACAGCGTGCCCGACGCGCACCGGGTGTTCGGCCCGTTCGCGGAGGCCGTGGCCGTACGTCCACCGGNNCGCCGCCGAGGCGGTCGCGGCCCGTACCGCCGGACCGCTGGACCTGCGGACGGACGACGGCCTGCCCCGTACCGCCCAGTTCTTCTTCACGTTCCTGGACTTCGGCTCCCTCGGCGCCCCCGCCGGCACCGCACTGACCGTCCTCCCGGACGACACCGACACGGCGCTCGCCCCACCCCCCGTGGGCACGGACGTCTTCCTCGCCGTCCGCCCCTCGGGCGACGGAGTACGCGTCACCGTCCGCGCGTCGGCGAACGCCCTCACCGAGGAGGAACTGGCCGCGTTCGCCGGCGGGTTGCGCCGTGAGCTGGAGGACAGCGCGCCCCTGGACGCCGCGCTCATCGGCTATCTGCCCGCGCCCCGCGACCTGGCCGCGTACGCGGGACTGCCCCCGCACGCCGTGCCGGGCCGCGAGCAACTCCGGGCGCTCCTCTTCCCCGACGGCCGCCCGCGGCTGCTGGAGACGACGACCACGCTCCTCGGCACATCCGGCTTCCTCGCCCTGCCGGTGTTCGCCGACGAACTGACGGCCCTCGCCACCCCGGACGACCAGCGTTCGCTGGCCGCCCGCACCGCCCGAGCCGTGGAGCACGCCCTCGCCCTCGGCGCGCGTTCCGTCTCCCTGGCCGGGTTGATCCCCGCCCTGACCGGCTACGGCTACGACGTCCTCCGGGAAGCGGAGTCCACAACCACCTCCACAGCCGTCTCCACGGCGACCACGACCGCCGCTCCCCTCCCCGGCGCGCTCACCACCGGCCATGCCACGACCACCGTCGCCGTCGTGAAGACCGTGCACGCGGCGCTCGCCGCGACCGGTCGGGACCTCGCCGATCTGACCCTCGCGGTCGTCGGCTGCGGTTCCATCGGCACGTCGTCGCTTCGGCTGCTGCTGGCCCGCAGCCCCCGCCCACCGGCCCGGCTGATCCTCTGCGACCTGCCGGGCAGTGCCCCACGGCTGCGCCGCCTCGCCGCCGAACTGTCGGCGGACCACTCCGGCACGGCCGTACGGGTCATGGAGTCCACCGGCACCCCCGCGGACCTGCCGGCCGAGCTGTACGAGGACGCCGATGTCGTCGTCACCGCGGTGAGCGGCCCCACGGCACTCCTGGACGTCGACCGGCTCCGTCCCGGCTCGATCGTCGTGGACGACTCCTTCCCGCACTGTTTCGACACCGCGCGGGCCCTCGACCGGATGCGCCGCGAACGGGACGTACTGCTCGTCGGGGGCGGACTGCTGGCCCTGGGGACCACCGAGACCCGGCTGTCCGCGGACCTGCCACCGCTCGCACGCACCGGCCCCGCCCGGGGCACCCAGTTCCAGCCCCATCTGCCCGGCACCCTCGCGTCCTGCCGTCTGGAGTCGCTGCTCCACGCCCACCACGACGGCACGCAACTCCCCCCGATCCACGGCCTGGTGGACCTCCCCCACGCCCTGGCCCACTGGGACGCCGCCGAGGCGGCCGGGGTCACCGCCGCGCCCCTGCATCTCCTCGACCACGTGATCCCCGAGACCACCCTGAAGGCCCTCCCCCGCCCCCGGACCCTGCGGCCCTGATGGCGGTCGGCGGCCCTGATCCCGGTCGATCGGCCCCACATGGCGACGCCCGGCCGGGGGATTCCCCGGCCGGGCGTCCGTCGGTGTCCGCGCGGGCTCAGCGCACGACGACCCCGGCGGTCGTGGCCGACCCGTTGGTCCAGCCGTACCGCTTGGCCGTCACCTTCACGGTGATCTTGTGGCCCCTGTCGGCCTTGACCAGGACGTACGTCGACTTCGTGGCGCCCGTGACGGTCGTGCCGTCACGCTTCCAGGAGTACGTGTAGGAGGTGGCGGCCGGCGACCAGGTGCCGTGGGCCGCGGTGAGCTTGTAGCCGACCTTTGCGGTGCCGGTGACGGCGGGAGCCGTGACGGCCTTCAGGGCGGGGCCGACGGCGACGGTGACGGCCGGGGACGTGGAGGTGACGGACCCGGCGGCGTTGCTGACCTTGGCACGGCAGGACACCTGGTGCTTGTAGTCGGCGGAGGTCAGGGTGCGGGACTTGCCGGTGGCGCCGGTGATCGCCGTGCCGTCCCGGAGCCAGGACCAGGCCACGGTCGTGTGGTAGCCGGTCCAGGCGGCGCCGCAGGTGACCTTGGAGCCGGTGCGGGCGGTGCCGCTGACGGCGGCCCCGGAGGTGACCTTCGGCTTGGTCAGCAGGGTCTGGGACTGGGCGGACAGCTGGGAGGTGAAGTCGCCGGGGGAGATGTCCACCGCCTTGCGGAAGACGACGGTGGCCCGGCCGTCGGGGCCCGCGGTGACCTCGCCGGAGAGGGCGTTCTCGTCGGGGACGGCGGGGACGGGCGCGCTGTTGAGGGCGGTCGCCGCGCTCCAGGTGCCGCCGGCCGGGCGGACGGCCCATTCCAGGTAGGTGTCGTTGCCGTTGTCGATGCTCGGCGTCTGCGGCCAGACGACCTGGACGGTGCCGTCGGCCCCTATGGACGCGGAGACGTCCCACTTCACATAGCCGGTGGACAGCGTCTTCGGCGCCGACCATGTGCCGGTGCTCGCGGTCCGGGTGACGGTCCGTACGACGGGGGTTCCGGCCGTGGAACTCCAGCCGGCCCAGACGTAGGTGAGGTCACCGTTGGGTGCGGTGAGCGGCTCGCTCTCGTCGCTGGGGTCGATGGCGGAGACCGCGGTCTGCGGAGCGCCCCATCCACCGGACACGGCGGTCCGCGTGGCGGACTTGAGGGCGGTGGCGCCACCGGCGTCGGCTCGCCAGAGGACGGTGGTGGCGCCCTTGGCGTCCATCGTGACGCGCACGGTGCCGGCCGTGCCGGCGGTGCCGGGCAGCGGGGCGGCGGTGCTCCAGGCGCCGCCCGCCGAGGCGCGGGTGGCGGTGTGGACGGTGTGGGCGTCCTCGCCCTCCTCGGGGACCTGGTCGTAGACGTCCCAGACGGCGGTGGCCGCGCCGTCGGGGGCTACGGCGAGCGCGAGGTCGTAGACGGACCCGGTGGTGATGTGGGCCAACGGCTTCGCGGTGGACCAAGTGGTGGCGCCGGGGGCGCGGGTGGCGGTCATGACGTCGTAGTCGGCGAACTCGCCCTGGTCCCACACGGCGGTGAGGGTGCCGTCGGCCGCGGCGGCGAGCCGGGGCAGGCCGAGGTACACGCCGGTGGTCGTCGCGATCGGCGCGGGTGCGGACCAACCGCCCTGGGCGGGGTTCCAGGTGGCGGCCAGCGCGGTCGGGTCGCCGGCCGGGCCGCCCCCGTCCAGCCAGGTCACCACGGCCTGCCCGGTGGGGGTCACGGTCAGCTCGGCGCGGGCCCCCTTGGACCGGCCGGTGGCCAGGGTGTGCGGTGCGCCCCAGGTGCTGCCGCCCGCGGCCTTCACGGCGACCTCGTAGTCCCAGGTGTCGGCGCCGGCGGCACGGTCCCGCCACAGCGCGAACGCCGTGCCGTCACCGGCCGTCCGGACGGCGATCAGCGTCTGCTGCCCGTCCGCGCCGGTCAGCGCGACGGCGCTGCTCCAGGGCCCGGCCACCCCGGTGTACCCGGCGGCGCTCGCCGTGCCCCCGGCCCCCAGCGTCACCGCGACGACCGCCGCGACGACCGCCGTACCGACGGCCCCCGGCCTCCACACCCTCACTGCCACGACGGCTCCTGTTCTGCGGGCACGCTCGTGTGCCCGGTACGCGTACGCGAACTCGGCGTGGGGGGAGCCCCGACCCGGGCGCGGGGTGCGCGAAACGATGGGGGTGCGCCGCCCTGCCGCAGGTCACGGCAGGGATGACGCTACATGTCGACCCGTCGCCCGAATCCCCAGGGTGATCCTCGAAGCGGTCAAGGTTCCGTATCCCGCCGCCCGGCACGGGCCCCGGCTCGACGAAAAACCTCCCCGGTGACGGCAACCTTCGGGTCCGCGGCGTCGACTGGCAGATATCCGGGGCCGAGGCCCCCTCCGCGTCAGAAAGACGATCCGTTGCCAGATCAGCACCGTTCCCATCGCCGCCGCCCGGCGACCCGCCATGTGCTCGCCGCCGCCCTGGTCCTCGCCACCGTGGGTGCCGCCGTCCCGCTCGTCGCCCAGGCCGCCCGCACTCCGGAGCCCTCCAAGCCGACCGTGCTCGCCGACGGGGCGGCCGCGCACGGCCGCTACTTCGGTACGGCGGTGCCCGCGGGCAGGCTCGGCGACTCGACGTACTCGGCCCTCCTCGACCGGGAATTCGACATGGTCACCCCGGAGAACGAGATGAAGTGGGACGCCGTCGAACCCTCCCGCGGGTCGTTCGACTTCGCCCGCGCCGACCGGATCGTCAGCCACGCCACCGCGCACGGTCAGCGCCTGCGCGGCCACACCCTGGTGTGGCATTCCCAGCTGCCCGGCTGGGTCGGCGCCCTCCGCGACGCCACCACCCTGCGCGCGGTGATGAACAAGCACATCACCACCACGATGAGCCACTACAAGGGCAAGATCTACGCCTGGGACGTCGTCAACGAGGCCTTCGCCGACGGCGGCAGCGGCCGGCACCGCAGCTCCGTGTTCCAGGACGTGCTGGGCGACGGCTTCATCGAGGAGGCCTTCCGCACCGCACGGAAGGCCGATCCCGCGGCCAAGCTCTGCTACAACGACTACAACATCGAGAACTGGTCCGACGCCAAGACCCAGGGCGTCTACCGCATGGTCAAGGACTTCAAGGCCCGCGGTGTCCCCATCGACTGCGTCGGCTTCCAGAGCCACTTCGGCACCGGCGGCCCGCCGACGAACTTCCGGACCACCCTGTCCGAGTTCGCCGCGCTCGGCGTGGACGTCCAGATCACCGAACTGGACATCGCCCAGGCGTCCGCCACCGCGTACACCGACGCCGTCAAGGCATGCCTGGCCGTCGACCGCTGCAAGGGCGTCACCGTGTGGGGCATCCGCGACAGCGACTCCTGGCGCACCGGTGAGAACGCGCTGCTGTTCGACAACGCCGGCAACAAGAAGCCCGCGTACAACGCGGTGCTCAAGGCCCTGGGCGGCGGCAGCGGCGGGGGCACGCCGAGCGGGGGCATCACCTCCGGCGCCGTCTACACGCTCTCCGACGTCGCCGCCGGACGCGTTCTCGACAAGCCCGCGGGGAAGAACGGCAACCGGACGCCCCTGCGGATCTGGGACGCCCGCGGCACCTCCCACCAGCAGTGGCGAGCCGACCGGAACCCGGACGGCTCCTACACCCTGACCAACGTCGCCAGCGGCCGGGTCCTGGACGAGCCGGGCGACCAGACCGGCAACGGGACGAGGACGCAGCTCTGGGACGCCAACGGCGGTGCCAACCAGCACTGGCGGGCGCGCCGGAACAGCGACGGCTCCTACACGCTGACCAACGTCGCCAGCGGCCGCGTGCTGGAGACCCCCCGCGGCCGGACCGCCAACGGGACCCCCGTGCGGATCTGGGACTCCAACGGCGGCGCCCACCAGCACTGGAAGTTCAGCCCGGCCTCGACGAAGGGCGGCACGTGCGCTCTTCCGTCGACGTACCGGTGGACGTCGACGGGTCCGCTGGCGCAGCCGTCCAACGGCTGGGTCGGACTGAAGGACTTCACCACCGTGACGTACCAGGGCAAGCACCTGGTCTACGGGACGACCGCTTCGGCGTCGGGATGGGGCTCGATGGCGTTCGCCCCCTTCACGAACTGGTCGGACATGGGCTCGGCCGGCCAGAAGGGCATGAGCCAGGGCGCGGTGGCACCCAAGCTGTTCTACTTCGCGCCCAAGAAGACCTGGGTGCTGGTCTCCAACGGCTGGGGCACCGCCTGGACCTTCACCTACCGCACGTCCAGCGACCCCACCGACCCCAACGGCTGGTCCGCGCCGCGGCCGCTGTTCACCGGCGGCCTCCCCGCCGGCTCCGAGGGCGGCCCGATCGACCCGACCGTGATCGCCGACGACAAGAACATGTACCTGTTCTTCGCCGACGACAACGGCGGCATCTACCGGTCGATCATTCCGATCGGGGACTTCCCCGGCAGCTTCGGCTCGTCGTTCACGAAGATCATGAGCGACACGAAGGCGAGGCTGTTCGAGGCGCCGGAGGTCTACAAGGTCAAGGGCCGGAACCAGTACCTGATGATCGTCGAGGCCATGGGTGCGGGCGGACGCTACTTCCGCTCCTTCACCGCCGCCGGCCTGAGCGGCACGTGGACTCCGCAGGCCGACAGCGAGAGCAGCCCTTTCGCGGGCAAGGCCAACAGCGGTGCCACCTGGACCAACGACATCAGCCACGGTGACCTGGTCCGCGACAACCCCGACCAGACCATGACCGTCGACCCCTGCAACCTGCAGTTCCTCTACCAGGGCAGGAACCCGGCATCGGACGGCACCGACTACCTGAAGCTGCCGTACCGGCCAGGCGTCCTCACCCTGCGGCGCTGACCCGCCCGGTCCACGGTGATCGCCCGACCGTGACCCGCCGCCCTGAGAACCCCAGCCGCGCGTCGGCTGGGGTTCCTTTCTTCTCCGGGACCGCCCCCGCGAGATCGGTGCCGGCCGCCAGCGGCTCGCGTCGGCGGTCGGGGTCACGCTGATCCATATCTGTTGCTGCGCCGGGTCGCCGCCGCCTCCCCGCACGGCGAGTCCTACGCCGAGCGGCTCCGCGCCCGTGCCGAGGAGGCCGCCCAGAGGGACTACGCCGTCAGCAGCAGCGAATGGGACGAGGGCCTGACCGCCGTGGCCGTCCCGGTCGCGGGCCGCTCCGGCGGTCTCATCGCCTCCCTCTCCGTCAGCGGCCCGAGCCACCGCTTCCCGTACGAGGCGGTGGAGCACTTCGCCACCGACCTGACGGACGCCGCGTCCCTCATCTCCGCGCAGGGCTTCAGCCACCCGCTGAGCCCCACCCACTGAGCCGGACGCACTGAACCCCGGCCCCTCACGGTCCGGTCCTCTTCGGCGGTCGGTCAGTCCGTGCCGAACTCCATGGCGGCGCGGTCCAGCAGCTCGTCGTCGTCGGAGCCGGTGAACTCGCCGCGCGCGGCGATGGCCTCGGCGCCGCCCTCGGGCATGGTGCCGATCAGCCCGGTCGCGGCGGCCTGCGCGGCACCGATCGCGGCGGGGCCGCCCGTGCCGATGAGACCCATCGCGGCGTACTGCTCCAGCTTGGCGCGGGAGTCGGCGATGTCGAGGTTGCGCATGGTGAGCTGGCCGATCCGGTCGACCGGGCCGAACGCGGCGTCCTCGGTGCGCTCCATGGAGAGCTTGTCCGGGTGGTAGCTGAACGCCGGGCCGGTGGTGTCGAGGATCGAGTAGTCCTCGCCGCGCCGCAGCCGCAGGGTGACCTCGCCGGTGACGGCGGCGCCGACCCAGCGCTGGAGCGACTCCCGGATCATCAGGGCCTGCGGGTCCAGCCAGCGGCCCTCGTACATCAGCCGGCCGAGGCGACGGCCCTCGTTGTGGTACTGGGCGAGGGTGTCCTCGTTGTGGATGGCGTTGACGAGGCGCTCGTACGCGGCGTGCAGGAGGGCCATGCCCGGGGCCTCGTAGATGCCGCGGCTCTTGGCCTCGATGATGCGGTTCTCGATCTGGTCGGACATGCCGAGGCCGTGGCGGCCGCCGATGGCGTTGGCCTCCATCACCAGGTCGACGGCGGAGGCGAACTCCTTGCCGTTGATGCTGACCGGGCGGCCCTGGTCGAAGCCGATCGTCACGTCCTCGGTGGCGATCTCGACCTCGGGGTCCCAGAACCGGACGCCCATGATGGGCTCCACGGTCTCGATGCCGGTGTCCAGGTGCTCCAGGGTCTTCGCCTCGTGGGTGGCACCCCAGATGTTGGCGTCGGTGGAGTACGCCTTCTCGGCGCTGTCCCGGTACGGCAGGCCGTGCGCGACCAGCCACTCGGACATCTCCTTGCGGCCGCCGAGCTCGGTGACGAAGTCCGCGTCCAGCCAGGGCTTGTAGATCCGCAGGTGCGGGTTGGCGAGCAGACCGTAGCGGTAGAACCGCTCGATGTCGTTGCCCTTGAAGGTCGAGCCGTCGCCCCAGATCTGGACGTCGTCCTCCAGCATCGCCCGCACCAGGAGCGTGCCGGTGACGGCACGGCCCAGCGGCGTGGTGTTGAAGTAGGCCCGCCCGCCGGAGCGGATGTGGAACGCGCCGCAGGTCAGCGCGGCCAGGCCCTCCTCCACGAGCGCGGCCCGGCAGTCGACCAGGCGCGCGATCTCGGCACCGTAGGTCTTCGCGCGGCCGGGCACCGAGGCGATGTCGGGCTCGTCGTACTGACCGATGTCGGCGGTGTAGGTGCACGGGACGGCGCCCTTGTCGCGCATCCACGCGACCGCGACCGAGGTGTCGAGCCCGCCCGAGAAGGCGATGCCGACGCGCTCGCCGGCCGGAAGGGAGGTGAGGACCTTGGACATAGGAAGAGTATGCACCTCCATGCATGGTCATGCAAAGCCCGGTCCGGGTGATACAGCTCCCACCCGACCGCCCCGGCACCGCCCGGACGCCCACGTCCCCTTCCCGCCCGCCCCTCAGGCGTCGAAGCGGCTCCGGGACGCCTCGATGTCGCCGAGGTAGCGGTGGGTCCAGTCGCACATCGCGTCGACCGTCGCCCGCAGGGCCCGCCCCGGCCCGGTGAG
>NZ_LIRK01000131.1 GCF_001419765.1 Streptomyces torulosus | reverse complement strand
TGATCGGCATGCTCGTCGCCGTGCTCGGCGACGAGCATGCCGATCATGCCGTCGCGGGGCTCGCTGCGCTGGCCGGTGACGATGTCCAGCATGAAGCGGTGGGCGTGGTCGACGAGGTCCCTGGCCTCCTCGGGAGTTGCGGCGAGTCCGGCGGCGGCCTTGGTGGTGAGGGCGATGAACTCGTCGCGTTCGGCGTCGGTGAGGCCGAGCAGTTCGCAGATGGCGAGCAGCGGGAAGGGGAAGGCGAACGCGGTCATGAAGTCGGCGGGCGGGCCCGCCTGCTCCATGCCGTCCAGGCAGTTCTCCGCGAGGCGTTCCAGGCGCGGGGTGAGTTCGCGAAGGCGTCGGGCCGTGAAACTGGAGGTGACGGTGCGGCGCAGCCGGGTGTGCTCCGGCGGGTCCATGTTGACGAAGCTGCCCGGCGACACCTCCAGCTGGTCGTCGTCGAGGCCGGGGAGCATCAGGGTGAGCGGGGTGAGGGCGCTGCTCAGACGTGGGTCGGTGAACATCCGCCGTACGTCCTCGTAGCGGGTGACGACCCAGATGTCCTGTCCGTTCGGGAGGCGGTACTTGTGCACCGGGTCCTCCCGCTGCGCCTGGCGGAGCCGGGGGCCGGGGTCGAACGGGCAGGCGGAGTCGCGTTGGTAGGGCAGCGGGGTTTCGATGTCGAGGGGCATCGGACTCCTTGGGGTGATCGGGGCCGCGGATCACATGGGGGGATCAAGGCGTGAGGGAGGCAGGCGTGAGGGGGTCGGAGGGGAGCCGGGCGGGTCGGTGGGTGACGGTGGCCCGGTGGACGGGAGTCGCGCCGGTGGGCGCGGTGGTGACGCTACGGCGCCGTGCCGGGTGTGGGAGCCCCAGAATCCGGGTGGCCGCCCCCTAACCCGCGTGGTGCGCGGGCCAGGGGTGGCGGCCGTTTCCGTACCGGCCGTGGCCTGCGGTCACCGGATGCCGAACTCGTCCCCGATCAGGCTGAGGAGTTCCTCGGTGCTGGCGCCGCTGAGGTCGGCGTCGGTGTCGTCCTCCGCGGGCGACGCGGCGGCCGGGCCGCCGGTGGCCGGTGTCTCCTCCAGTTTGGTGAGGAGGACGCGCAGACGCAGGGCCAGGGAGGACCGGCGGGCGGGGTCGGCGGCGGGTGTCCGCAGGGTCTCCTCGAGGGCTTCCAGGGCGATGACGGCCGGGTCGAGTGCCTGAGCGGACGCCAGGTCGAGTCCCTGGTGGAGGAGTTCGGCGAGGTCCTTGGGTGTGGGGTGGTCGAAGACCAGGGTGGCGGGCAGGCGCAGCCCGGTGAGGGCGGAGAGCCGGTTGCGCAGGTCCACGGCCATGAGGGAGTCGAAGCCGAGGTTCTGGAAGGGCCTGCCCGAGGGTACGGCGTCCGCCGAGGGCAGTCCGGCGGCGGTCGCGGCCTCCGCGCGGACGAGTTCGACGAGGGCCGCGGTGCGGTCCGCCTCGGACAGGGGCAGCAGCCGCTCGCGCAGCCCGGCCGCCGGGGCGGCCTGCTCGGTGCCGCCCTTACGGGTTCCGGCGGCGAGCGCCCGCAGCAGTACGGGGGTGGTGGGCGAGCCGGGGTCCAGGGCGGCGGTGTCCAGCCGTACGGGGACGGCGACACTCGCTCCGGTGGTGAGGGCCGCGTCGAACAGGGCCATGCCCTCGCGGGGGTCGAGCTGGCGCAGGCCCGCGCGGGCGATGCGCTTGAGGTCGCTGTCGGCGACGCCCGCGGTCATGCCCTCGCCGCGCTGCCAGGGGCCCCAGGCGAGGGAGAGGGCGGGCAGTCCGGCGGCGGCCCGGCGTGCGCAGACGGCGTCGGCGAAGGCGTTGGCGGCGGCGTAGTTGGCCTGGCCGGCGCCGCCCATGGTGCCGGCGAGCGAGGAGAAGACGACGAAGGCGTCCAGGTCGCGGTCGGCGGTCAGCTCGTGCAGATGCTCCACGGCCTCCGTCTTGACCGGCAGGACCGCGTCGACCTGGGCCGGTGTGAGAGCGGTGAGGGTGGCGTCGTCGACGGTGCCCGCGGTGTGCACCACGGCCCTCAGGTCGGGCGCCGAGTCGAGCAGGGCGGCCAGCGCGGCACGGTCGGTGACGTCGCATGCCTCGGCCCGTACCGTGGCGCCGAGCCCGGTCAGTTCGGTGAGCAGGTCCGCCATGCCGGGGGCGTCGCCGCCGCGCCGTGCGGCCAGCAGCAGGTCGCGGACGCCGTGCCGGGTGACCAGGTGGCGTGCGACGAGACGGCCGAGCGTGCCGGTGGCTCCGGTGACGAGGGTCGTGCCGGTGGCGGCCCAGACTCCGGGGGACGCGTCGGCGGGGCCGGCGGCCGACGGGTCCCCCGGAGTC
>NZ_LIRK01000130.1 GCF_001419765.1 Streptomyces torulosus | reverse complement strand
GCCCTTCCGACAGCCATCCCGATCCACTCGACCGCCCCAGCCCCTCCGGCGGCCGTCCCGTCCCCCGTTCACGCCGCCTCGCTCCCCACGGCCACCCGCTCCCAGAAGCCCTCGCAGAAGCGGGCCAGGGGGCCGCGGGCGATGCCTCCCGGTGGTTTCGCGGCGTCGTGGAGGTCCGGCTCGGCGGGGACCTCGCCGGCGAGTGGCAGGCCGAGGAGGCGGGCGATGTCCTGGTCGTCCAGGCCCGGCGCGTACGGGCCCCGGACCGCCACGCGCAGGTCGCGCAGGACCATGCCGAAGGCGGAGGCGACCCGGGAGGCGGCCGCGACGGCACGCAGCTCGGCGGGGACCACCAGCAGGCCGATGTCGATCTGGGCGAGGGCCTCGGCGACGCCTTCGTCGATGCGGCGCGGCAGGTCGACGACGACCGCCCCGCCGCGCCGACGGCCGGCGGCGAGGACCGCGCGCACGGCCTGGGGCGGGACGGCGACGGCGTCGCCCCGGTCCCAGCTGAGGACCCGCAGGGAGTGCAGTTCGGGAAGGGACTCCTCCAGGGCGCCGCCGCCGACCCTGCCGCGCGAGGCCGCGAACGCGGGCCAGCGCAGCCCTTCGGCGTTCTCCCCGCCGAGCAGCACGTCGAGTCCGCCGCCCAGCGGATCGGCGTCCACCAGGAGGGTGCGCCTGCCCTGCCGCGCCGAGGTCACGGCGAGCGCGCAGGCCAGGGTGGACGCCCCGGCGCCGCCGCGCCCTCCGATCACACCGACGGTGAGCGCGGGCCTGCCGACCCCTTCGGCGACGTCGGCGATGCGGTCGACGAGCCATTGCTCGCCGTCGGGCAGCATCAGCACATGGTCGGCGCCGATCTGCACGGCACGCTGCCAGACCCCGGAGTCGTCCTGGTCCTTCCCGATGAGCACGACCCCGCGTCGGCGGACGGCCCCGCGCAGACGCCGCGCCGCATCGTCGCCGACGAGTACGAGCGGTGCCGCCTCCCAGCGGCCCCGGCCCTCCGGCACGCCGTGGTGGACCTCCGGTCTGGCGCCGGCGGCCGCGCACAGGCGCAGCAGGTCGTCCAGGAGGTCCACGTCCTCGGTGACGATCAGCGGCCTGCCCTGCCGCCCGTCGCCGGCGGACCGCCGGTCGTCGGTGATGGCTCCCGCCATGATCTCCATCCCCCTTCGCCGCGTCCGGGAACGGTGTGCGGGGCCGCGCCTCGGCGCTCTCCGGCCCCGCCCGTGTCCCGGACGGCCGTGTTCAAGTCCTGTGTGAAGTGCCGGCCGTCGGCCGCCGAATGGGCGGTCGGCGAAAACCGCCGACGACGCCCGAGAAGCCGAACCGGCAAGGAACTCGCCGCCGTCGGACGCGTTGGAATCACGGTGCAGCGATCCCGGAAATCGTGTGGATCTTGGTCGAAAACTGTGGACGACCCGACCGTTGTGAATATCGCCGCCACCCGAACAGGCGAGGCCCGCACGACCCTCACAGCGCAGCACGACGGCTACGCAAAGTGACGATTCCTATGGGAGGACAGAGAAATGCCCACGAGGGCACAGGGCGGCCTCGCGGGCGGGAGAAGAGGAGGGAAAAAGTATCCGGACATGCGACGACCCCCGCCGGGGGGGAGAGCGGGGGTCGTCCCCACGGCCGACTCGGGGGGGGAGGAGTCGGGCCGGGTTAGCACGGTCGCGAACGATCCGTGACTTCCATGGTGTACCCGAGAGCCTTCTCAGGCAAACCCACGCGCCCCACACTAGCCCGAATGGCGGGCGCATATGCTCAGCCCCGTGGAAAACCACTCCTTGCCCCGCACAGCGGCCTTCTTTGACCTGGACAAGACGGTCATTGCGAAGTCGAGCACGCTCACGTTCAGCAAGTCGTTCTACCACGGCGGCCTGATCAACCGCAGGGCCGCCCTGCGGACGGCATACACCCAGTTCGTGTTCCTCGCGGGCGGCGCCGACCACGACCAGATGGAGCGGATGCGGAAGTACCTCTCCGCGCTGTGCCGGGGCTGGAACGTCCAACAAGTGAAGGACATAGTCGCCGAGACCCTTCACGATCTGATCGACCCGATCATCTACGACGAGGCCGCCTCCCTCATCGAGGAGCATCACACCGCCGGGCGGGACGTCGTGATCGTCTCCACGTCCGGCGCCGAGGTCGTCGAGCCGATCGGCGAGCTGCTCGGCGCGGACCGCGTGGTGGCTACCCGGATGGTCGTCGGCGACGACGGCTGCTTCACCGGCGAGGTGGAGTACTACGCGTACGGCCCGACCAAGGCCGAGGCGATCCGGGAGCTGGCCGAGTCGGAGGAGTACGACCTGGCGCACTGCTACGCGTACAGCGACTCGGCGACGGACCTGCCGATGCTGGAGGCCGTGGGGCACCCGCACGCGGTCAACCCGGACCGGACGCTCCGCAGGGAGGCCCTCGCGCGCGGGTGGCCGATTCTGGACTTCCACCGCCCGGTGCGACTGAAGCAGCGGTTCGCCGTCCGGCCCCGGCCCGCCCTGCTCGCGGCGGCGGCCATAGGTGCGGCGGCGGCCACCGCGGGGCTCGTCTGGTACGCGAGTCGACGCCGGGTGGCGACCGCCTGACCCACGCCGGATGACCAGGGCGGATTCACCCTCTTTGAAGGCAAAAGTAAAGAAGCACAGCGAGGGGTTCCGCTTGCTCCGGTCCTGGAGTAGAAAGGATTCAAGGCCCGCGAGACCAAAGGACGTCCGAGAGGATCACCTTTAATAACTCATTTTGGCCCCACGGACCTAGCATGAACACTGGGCACCCACGCGACGTCGACCCGTCGATTACGGGCCAGCCGCACCAGGTGACGGGCACAAGTTCCCGACCTGATGGGCACATATCGAGGACGCTTGGTAACCCGGTGGACATGCCAGCGGCGGTACGAATTCTCGTACCGCCGCAACTTATTTCCGGCGGTTTCTACGCCGCTCCGCGCTGCAGTGCCTCACACACCGCCGTCGACTCGCGCGCACCCAGTTCGATCGCCCTGCCGCAGTGGGCGATCCAGGCGGCCATTCCCTCCGGGGTGCCGGACACATAGCCGTCCAGGGCGGCGAGATAGGCGGCGCGGCCGAGTTCCGCGTGACCGACCTCCGCCGGGCAGACCGACTTGGGGTCGAGGCCGCTGCCGATCAGGACGATCCGCTCGGCCGCTCGCGCGACGAGGCCGTTGTGGAAGCCGAAGGGCCGCACAGCGACCAACTCACCGTGCACGACGGCCGCCGTGACCAGGGCGGGCGCCGCACTGCCCCGGATGATCAGCTCGGCGAGGCCGTCGAGACGGCCGGAGACCTCCGCCGCGCTCGGCAACGGCAGCTCCACGAGGGGCTCGTCGACGGGTTCGCCGTCCTGGCGGGGACGCCCCACGCGCGCGTGGTCCTCGCCGGCCGCCACCAGATGCAGCCGGGCCAGCACCCGCAGGGGCGACTGCCGCCAGATGGACAGCAGTTGGCCGGCCTCGGCGGTCAACCGCAGCGCGGCGCCCACGGTGCGTGCCTCGCCGTCGCCCCCCTGCCCGCTGAAGTCGCTGCGCCGTCGCACCTCTTCGAGCGCCCAGTCGGCGCCGGACAGCGCGGCTGAGCCGCGCGCGCCGCGCAGGGCGGCCTCGGAGGTGACCGCGTTGCTGCGCCGCCGCATGACTCGGTGGCCGTAGACCCGGTCCACGGCCTTGCGTACGGACTCCACGGACCCGGCCACGCCGGGAAGCTCGGCGAGGGCCGCGAGCGGATCGGCGGTCGCACCTGTCGTACTCATGAGTACGACCCTACGCGCCTCTGCCGCCGACCCCTCGAAGGAGTGGTCTTCCCTACGGTCGACACACCGTTGGCGATCATCCGACTACCGTTGGTGAACATGAAAATTGCTTTCGTCGGGAAGGGCGGGAGTGGCAAGACCACACTGTCCTCCCTGTTCATCCGCCATCTCGCCGCCTCCGGAGCCCCGGTCGTCGCCATCGACGCGGACATCAACCAGCATCTGGGGACCGCTCTGGGGCTGGACGAGTCGGAGGCCGCGGAGCTTCCGGCGATGGGCGAGCGGCTCTCGCTGATCAAGAACCATCTCCGCGGCTCCAACCCGCGGATCACCTCCGCCGAGACGATGATCAAGACGACGCCGCCCGGCGAGGGCTCCCGGCTGGTGCGGATCTGCGACCCCAACCCGATCTACGACGCCTGCGCCCGGCCGGTGGAACTCGACGGCGGGGCCGTCCGTTTGATGGTCACCGGCCCCTTCACCGACTCCGACCTGGGGGTCGCCTGCTACCACTCCAAGACGGGAGCGGTGGAGCTGTTCCTGAACCACCTGGTGGACGGCCGCGACGAGTATGTGGTGGTCGACATGACGGCCGGTTCGGACTCCTTCGCGTCCGGCATGTTCACCCGCTTCGACATGACGTTCCTCGTCGCCGAGCCGACCCGGAGGGGGGTCGCCGTCTACCGCCAGTACAAGGAGTACGCCAGTGACTACGGCGTCGCCCTGAAGGTCATCGGCAACAAGGTGCGGGGCGACGACGACCTCGACTTCCTCCGCGCCGAGATCGGGGACGACCTGCTGGTCACCGTCGGCCACTCGGACTGGGTGCGCGCCCTGGAGAAGGGCCGCCCGCCCCGCTTCGAGCACCTGGAGGAATCCAACCGCCGCGCGCTGCACGCCCTGCACGAGGCGGCGGACGCCACGTACGAGTTGCGCGACTGGGACCGCTACACCCGTCAGATGGTGCACTTCCATCTGAAGAACGCGAGCGGTTGGGGCAATGAGCGGACCGGGGCCGACCTGGCGTCGCAGATCGACCCCGACTTCGTCCTCGGCGAGCAGCTCGCGGCCGCGGTCTGACCCACGACCCGCGGCCGTCCGCTACTTCGACCGGCCCGCCCGGGCACCCGGGGCGCCCTTGGGGGCCGGCGCCGGTCCACTCGCCAAAAACGCGTCCCAGCCCTCCTCCGGGGACCGGCCGACACCGAGGGTGCGCAGCTTGTCCAGGACCTCCGGGTCCTGGGCGTCGAGCCAGTCGACGAGCTGCCGGAAGGAGACGCAGCGCACGTCCGGCTTGCCGCAGACGGTCTTGATGGTCTCCTCGACGGCACGCATGTAGACGCCGCCGTTCCAGGACTCGAAGTGGTTGCCGATGATCAGGGGCGCGCGGTTGCCCGCGTAGGCGCGTTCGAAGCCCGCGAGCAGCCCGTCCCGGAACTGGTCGCCCCAGTACTGCCGCTCGGCCGCGGAGCCCGCACGGGCACCGGACTGGTTGACGTAGAAGTTGTAGTCCATGGTGAGCGTCTCGAAGGCGCGGCCGGGCATCGGGACCAGTTGCATCGACAGGTCCCACAGGCCGTCCTTCTTCTCGGGCCAGACCTGGTCCCTCACGCCGCTGGTGTCGTAGCGGAAGCCCAGTTCGCGGGCGGCCCGCATGAAGTTGGTCTGGCCCTCCAGACAGGGGGTGCGGGCGCCGATCAGCTCCCTGTCGTAGTCGAAGGGCAGCGGTTCGGCCTTGCCGGTGCCCGTGTTGGTCTTCCATGCCTTCACGAACGACTTGGCCTGGGCGATCTCGCTCTTCCAGTCCTCGACCGACCATTCGCCGACCCCGCCGCCCTTGCCGCAGAAATGGCCGTTGAAGTGGGTCCCGATCTCGTTGCCCTCCAGCCAGGCCCCGCGCAGCTGTTCCACGGTGTCCTTGATCCCGCGGACATCGTTGAAGCCGATGTCGGAGCGGCCCGGCGAGTGCTGGGGCGGGCGGTAGAGGTCCCGCTTCTCCTCCGGGAGCATGTACACGCCGCTCAGGAAGTACGTCATGGTCGCGTTGTTGGCGCGGGCCACCTCGCGGAAGTGTGAGAAGAGGCGCTGGCTGTCCTCGCCGGCTCCGTCCCAGGAGAAGACGACGAACTGCGGGGGCTTCTGACCGGGCTTCAACCGTGCGGGCCTGGGCAGATGCGGCTGCGTGCCGGTGTACGCGGTGGACCCGTCGCCGATGAGCCGCACCGCGGCCTTGGGCGGGGCGGGAGCGCCCCCCTCCGCTCGGGGCGCCGCCTCCTTGCCACCGCGCGCGCCCTGCATGCCTTCCTTCCCGGTGTTGTTCGCGCCGGCCGAACCGGCGGCGCCCGTGTCGCCGGAGCCACAGCCGGCGAGCGCCGCGGCGCAGGTCGCGGCGAGTGTCACACCGACGGCGATCCTCTGGGTGACGGCCATCTTCCGCCCACCTTCTTCCTTTGCTCAGGGGCAGAGGGGCCAAGATCACACAGAGTGTCGATCAAATTAATATGACAAGCCGAAGAAAGGCATGATTCATCCCCCTGGGTGATCCGATCACCCATTTGCCATGAATGTCCTTGCGTGACCTTTACTCTGCATTACGATTCATTTACTGAGCGTTGAGAAATCCCGCCGCTGTACGCCGTGACCCACGGCCGCGACCCGCCCCCCGCCCAAGCGGGGGGACCACCTGTTCCGCGACCGCGCAGCCCCGGAGGAGACGGGAAACATGTCCGCCTGCGTCCCCACCCACGCCCCCGACTCCAGCCCGCATCGGGCGGAGTCCGAGCACCAACCACACAGCCCGCCCGAAGGACCCCGCCGGTTCCGGGTCGCGGGCGCCGATGTGTCCGCGTCCATCGCGGTCTTCCTGATCGCCCTCCCCCTGTCCCTGGGCATCGCCCTGGCCACCGGCGCACCCCTCCAGGCCGGCCTCGTCGCCGCCGCCGTAGGGGGCCTCGTCGCCGGACGCCTCGGCGGCTCACCACTCCAGGTCAGCGGCCCGGCCGCCGGTCTGACCGTCGTCACCGCCGACCTCATCCACCAGTACGGCTGGCGCACCACCTGCGCCGTCACCGTGCTCGCCGGGCTCTCCCAACTCGGCCTGGCGCAGCTGCGCGTGGCCCGCTCGGCGCTCGCCGTGAGCCCTGCGATCGTGCACGGCATGCTCGCCGGCATCGGTGTCACCATCGCCGTCGCCCAGCTGCACATCGTGCTCGGCGGCACCCCACAGAGCGCCGTCCTCGACAACGTCGGCGCGCTGCCCGCCCAGTTGGCGCATCTGCATCCCGCCGCCGTCTCCATGAGCGCGCTCACCCTCGCCCTGCTCTTCGCCTGGCCTCGGCTCCCCGGCCCCGTCGGCCGGCGGCTGCGCAGCGTCCCCGCCGCCCTCGTCGCCGTCGCGGGCGCCACGGCGGCCGCCGCGCTCGCCGGACTCAGCCTGCCCAAGGTCGAACTGCCGTCCTGGCGCAGCCACGCCCTGGCCGGGCTGCCCGAAGGCCCCGTGCTCGGCCTGGTCGCCGCCGTCCTCACCACGACCCTGGTGTGCAGCGTGCAGTCGCTGCTCGGTGCCGTCGCCATGGACAAGCTGGCGGCGGGCCGGACCGACGTACGGCGCTCGGACCTCGACCGCGAGCTGCGCGGTCAGGGCGCGGCCAACGTCATCTCCGGAGCCCTCGGGGGCCTGCCCATCGCCGGCGTCGCCGTCCGCAGCACGGCCAACGTCCGCGCCGGCGCCGTCAGCCGGAACTCCACGATGCTGCACGGCGTGTGGGTGGTTGCGGCCGCGCTGTTCCTGGTCCCCGCGCTGGAGTTGATCCCCCTCGCGTCGCTCGCCGCGCTGGTGATGGCCGTCGGGCTCCAGATGGTGTCCCTGCACCACATCCGCACGGTCACCCGCCACCGAGAGGTGCTCGTCTACGCGGCCACGACCCTCGGGGTCGTCCTCCTCGGGGTGCTGGAAGGCGTCGCGCTCGGCATCGCCGTGGCCGTCGGCGTGGCCCTGCACCGTCTCACCCGCACCCGCATCACCCACGAGCAGAAGGACGGGGTCCACTACGTCCATGTCCGGGGGCAGTTGACGTTCCTCGCCGTGCCCCGGCTCAGCCGTGCCCTGCACCAGGTCCCGCAGGGGGCCGAGACGGTGGTGGAGCTGGACGGGTCGTTCATGGACCACGCGGCGTACGAGTCCCTCCAGGACTGGCAGCACGCCCACCGCGCGCGCGGGGGCTCCGTGGAGATCACCGGACGCGCCGGGACCCGAATCGCCGAACCCGCGGGCACCTCCGCGGCCGGCTGCCGCTGCCGGCCCTGGACGGCATGGCGCAACCACCAGTGCGCGACCCCGGCATCCACCCCCGCCGGCAGCCCGGCCGAGGAGCCGGCCGAAGGGCCGAGCAGCCATCAACTGGCCCGCGGGATCAGCGCGTTCCAGACCAACACCGCTCCCCTGGTACGCCGCGAGCTGGCGCGGCTCGCCCGGGAGGGCCAGCAGCCCTCGCAGCTCTTCCTCACCTGCGCCGACTCCCGGCTCGTCACCTCGATGATCACGTCCAGCGGCCCCGGCGACCTCTTCGTCGTACGCAATGTCGGCAATCTGGTGCCCATGCCGGGCGAGGAGAGCGCCGACGACTCGGTGGCGGCGGCCATCGAGTACGCGGTGGAGGTGTTGAAGGTGAGGTCCATCACCGTCTGCGGGCACTCCGGCTGCGGTGCGATGCAGGCCCTGCTCACCACCGACGCCCGCGGCTCCCAGACCCCCCTCAGACGATGGCTGCGGCACGGCCTGCCCAGCCTGGAGCGGGCCACCGACAAGAACCGGCCCTGGGCGCGTATCGCCGGACGCGAGCCGGCCGACGCGGTCGAGCAGCTGTGCCTGACCAACGTCATCCAGCAGTTGACGCATCTGCGGGCGCACGAGTGCGTCGAGCGCGCCCTGCGCGAGGGCACCCTCGAACTGCACGGGATGTACTTCCACGTGGGCGAGGCCCAGGCCTACCTGCTCACGGAGGACGCCCCGGACAGCGGCGTCTTCGACCGAGTGGCCGGAACGACGGGAGAGGCGGGGCCGAAGGGGACGGTTCTGCACGACACGCGCGTCTGAACCGTTTCTCCCGCCGGTCCGTGACAACGGGTGGCCCCACGTGCGTGGGGCCACCCGCCCACAGGTCTAAACCAATCCCGGGAAGGCCCTTGTCATGGGGGGTCCGGGTCTGATGAGCTGTGGCCTGGGACACAACGGTCGCCCGGCAAAGCACCGCGAGGGAGATGTCGTGAGCAACGAAAGCCTGGCCAACCTCTTGAAGGAGGAGCGACGCTTCGCGCCGCCCGGTGACCTGGCGGCGAACGCCAACGTCACGGCAGAGGCGTACGAACAGGCCAAGGCTGACAGGCTCGGTTTCTGGGCATCTCAGGCCCGGCGGCTGACCTGGGCCAAGGAGCCGACCGAGACCCTGGACTGGTCGAACCCGCCGTTCGCCAAGTGGTTCAAGGACGGCGAGCTCAACGTCGCGTACAACTGCGTCGACCGCCATGTCGAGGCCGGCCACGGCGACCGGGTCGCCATCCACTTCGAGGGCGAGCCCGGGGACAGCCGGGCCATCACCTACGCCGAGCTCAAGGACGAGGTGAGCAAGGCGGCGAACGCCCTGCTGGAGCTGGGCGTTCAGGCCGGTGACCGGGTCGCCGTCTACATGCCGATGATCCCCGAGACCGCCGTGGCGATGCTCGCGTGCGCCCGCATCGGCGCCGCGCACTCCGTCGTCTTCGGCGGCTTCTCCGCGGACGCGCTCGCGACCCGTATCCAGGACGCCGACGCCAAGGTGGTCATCACCGCCGACGGCGGCTACCGGCGCGGCAAGCCCTCCGCGCTCAAGCCGGCCGTGGACGACGCGGTCGCCAAGGCGGGCACCATCGAGCACGTCCTCGTCGTCCGCCGCACCGGCCAGGACGTCGCCTGGACCGACGGCCGCGACGTGTGGTGGCACGACATCGTCGACCGGCAGTCCGCCGAGCACACCCCGCAGGCGTTCGGGGCCGAGCACCCGCTGTTCATCCTGTACACGTCGGGCACCACCGGTAAGCCGAAGGGCATCCTGCACACCTCCGGCGGCTACCTCACCCAGACGGCGTACACGCACCACGCCGTCTTCGACCTCAAGCCGGAGACGGACGTGTACTGGTGCACGGCCGACGTCGGCTGGGTCACCGGCCACTCGTACATCGTCTACGGACCGTTGGCGAACGGCGCGAGCCAGGTCATGTACGAGGGCACGCCCGACACCCCGCACCAGGGGCGCTTCTGGGAGATCGTGCAGAAGTACGGCGTGACCATCCTGTACACGGCGCCCACGGCCATCCGTACGTTCATGAAGTGGGGCGACGACATCCCCGCGAAGTTCGACCTCGGCAGCCTGCGTGTGCTGGGCTCGGTGGGCGAGCCGATCAACCCCGAGGCGTGGATCTGGTACCGCAAGCACATCGGTGCGGACCGGACGCCCATCGTGGACACCTGGTGGCAGACCGAGACCGGCGCGATGATGATCTCCCCGCTGCCGGGCGTCACCGAGACCAAGCCGGGCTCCGCGCAGCGGCCGCTGCCGGGCATCGCCGCGACCGTCGTCGACGACGAGGCGAACGAGGTGCCCAACGGCGGTGGCGGCTATCTGGTGCTCACCGAGCCGTGGCCGTCGATGCTGCGCACCATCTGGGGCGACGACCAGCGGTTCCTCGACACGTACTGGTCGCGGTTCGAGGGCAAGTACTTCGCCGGTGACGGGGCGAAGAAGGACGACGACGGGGACATCTGGCTCCTCGGCCGCGTCGACGACGTCATGCTGGTCTCCGGCCACAACATCTCCACCACCGAGGTGGAGTCCGCGCTCGTCTCGCACCCGTCCGTCGCGGAGGCGGCCGTGGTCGGCGCCGCCGACGAGACCACCGGGCAGGCCATCGTCGCCTTCGTCATCCTGCGCGGCACGGCGGCCGAGACCGAGACCCTGGTCGGCGAGCTGCGCGACCATGTCGGCGCGACGCTCGGCCCGATCGCCAAGCCCAAGCGGATCCTGCCGGTGGCGGAGCTGCCGAAGACCCGCTCCGGCAAGATCATGCGGCGCCTGCTGCGTGACGTGGCGGAGAACCGTCAGCTCGGCGACGTCACCACGCTCACGGACTCCACGGTCATGGACCTCATCCAGACCAAGCTGCCGGCGGCGCCCAGCGAGGACTGAGATCGCGTTCATCGAGGGCTGAACCCGCACAGGGGCGGTGGCCGGGTGGCCGCCGCCCCGTCGAGGGCCGACGATGAGGTACGTCCTGAGGGGCACCCGGTGATCGACGCACCAGGTGCCCCGAGCTGTGCCCTTAGGTAGACTAAACAATCAGGTGTGCCGGGAAGTCTGGTCGGCGAGCGTTCCGTCCTGCCCTCGACCGGAGGTCCCCGCCGTGGCCGCATCCCGCCCCACCCCCGCCCGGAAGGTCCTCGACCGGCTCTCCCTGCCCGAGCGGACCTACGTGGCGGACGCGCTGCGCACGGAGACCGTCGGCGGTGTGCTGCTGCTCCTCGCCGCCGTCACCGCGCTGATCTGGGCGAACGTCCCCGCCCTGCACGACAGTTACGAGAGCGTCAGCGACTTCCACTTCGGTCCCGAGGCCCTCGGCCTGAACCTCTCGGCCGCCCACTGGGCCGCCGACGGACTCCTCGCGATCTTCTTCTTCGTCGCCGGCATCGAACTCAAGCGCGAGCTCGTCGCCGGTGACCTCCGGGACCCCAAGGCGGCCGTACTGCCCGTGGTCGCCGCCCTGTGCGGCATGGCCGTACCGGCGCTCGTCTACACCCTCACCAACGTCGGCGGCGGCGGATCGCTCGCCGGCTGGGCCGTGCCCACGGCCACCGACATCGCGTTCGCGCTCGCCGTGCTGGCCGTCATCGGAACCTCACTGCCCTCCGCGCTGCGCGCGTTCCTGCTCACCCTCGCCGTCGTCGACGACCTCTTCGCGATCCTGATCATCGCGATCTTCTTCACCGACGGCCTCGACTTCGCCGCGCTCGGCGGCGCCTTCGCGGGCCTCGCCCTCTTCTGGCTGCTGCTCAGGAAGGGGGTGCGCGGGTGGTACGTGTACGTTCCGCTCGCTGTCGTCGTCTGGGGGCTGATGTACAACAGCGGCGTCCACGCCACCATCGCCGGGGTCGCGATGGGCCTGATGCTGCGCTGCACCCGGAACGAGGGGGAGGAGCACTCCCCCGGCGAGCGCGTCGAGCACCTCGTGCGCCCCCTCTCGGCGGGGCTGGCCGTGCCGCTGTTCGCCCTGTTCAGCGCGGGTGTCACCGTGTCGGGCGGGGCGCTGGGGAAGGTGTTCACCCAGCCGGAGACGCTCGGTGTGGTGCTCGGGCTGGTCATCGGCAAGGCGGTCGGGATCTTCGGCGGGACCTGGCTGACCGCCCGTTTCACCCGGGCCTCCCTCTCCGAGGACCTGGTCTGGCCGGACGTCCTCGCCGTCTCCTCCCTCGCCGGGATCGGCTTCACCGTGTCGCTGCTCATCGGTGAACTCGCCTTCGAGGGCGACCCTGCGCTCACCGACGGCGTCAAGGCGGCCGTGCTCACGGGGTCGCTCATCGCAGCGCTCCTCGCGACCGTCCTGTTGAAGCTGCGCAACGCGAAGTACCAGGCACTGTGGGCGGAGGAGCACCGCGACGAGGACCTCGACGGCATCCCCGACATCTACGAACAGGACGACCCGGCGTACCACCTGCGCATGGCCGAGATCTACGAACGCAAGGCCGCCGAGCACCGCAGGCTTGCCGAAGTGGCGGGCGGGGCAAGCGACGGGGACGACGGTCCGGCATGATCTGACAGGACCGTACAAAACGCAGGGCGCCCCCGGCACCGTACGACGCGGCCTTCGAGCCGAGGCCCGTACGGGGCGGGGGCGCTTCCGGACGCAGATGAGGGAGACCCCGATGAGCGCACCCGACGGCAGCCCGGTCGGTGCCGAACGCAGTGTCGGCCAGCTGTTCGCCTCGGCGACGGCCGAGATGTCCGCACTGGTGCACGACGAGATCGCGCTGGCGAAGGCCCAGCTCAGGCAGGACGTCAAGCGCGGTCTGGTCGGCGGCGGGGCGTTCACGGCGGCCGGCGCGGTGCTGATCTTCTCCCTGCCGATGCTCAGCTTCGCACTGGCGTACGGCATCCGCACCTGGAGCGACTGGAACCTGGCGATCTGCTTCCTGCTGTCGTTCGCGGCGAACGTGGTGGTCGCCGTCGTCCTGGCGCTCATCGGTGTCGCCTTCTCGAAGAAGGCCAAGAAGGGGCAGGGCCCGCAGAAGGTCGCCGCGTCCATGAAGCAGACCGCCGGAGTGCTCCAGAACGCCAAGCCGCACCCCCGCCGGCCCGGCCGGACCGACGGCGGCGTCGAGGCTGTGGCACGCTCGTCCTCATGACGGACCCCGCCACCTCAGCCGCCTCCGGCCAGCCCGCCTCGGTCGTACGACTCGACGTGCCCGGCGCGAAAGAGGTGATCCACCGGGACGTGGCCGCCAACGGCGCCCGCTTCCACATCGCCGAAGTCGGCGACGGACCGCTGGTGATGCTGCTGCACGGCTTCCCGCAGTTCTGGTGGACCTGGCGGCACCAGCTGGTCGCGCTCGCCGACGCCGGGTTCCGCGCCGTCGCCATGGACCTGCGCGGCGTCGGCGGCAGCGACCGAACGCCCCGCGGCTACGACCCGGCCAACCTCGCCCTGGACATCACGGGCGTCGTCCGGTCCCTCGGTGAGCCCGACGCCGCGCTGGTCGGGCACGACCTCGGCGGTTATCTGGCATGGACGGCGGCCGTGATGCGGCCCAAGCTCGTGCGGCGGCTCGCGGTCTCCTCGATGCCGCACCCGAGACGCTGGCGCTCGGCGATGCTGTCGGACGTCAAGCAGACCGCCGCCGGGTCCTACATCTGGGGCTTCCAACGGCCCTGGATCCCCGAGCGGCAGCTGACCGCGGACGACGGCGCCCTGGTCGGCCGGCTGATCCGGGAGTGGTCGGGGCCCCGGCTGCCCGACGACGAGGCCGTGGAGGCGTACCGGCGGGCGATCTGCATCCCGTCGACCGCGCACTGCTCGATCGAGCCGTACCGGTGGATGGTGCGCTCCCTCGCCCGCCCCGACGGCATCCAGTTCAACCGGCGCATGAAGCGGCCGGTGCGCGTGCCGACACTCCATCTGCACGGTTCACTCGACCCGGTGATGCGCACGCGCAGCGCGGCGGGGTCCGGGGAGTACGTCGAAGCCCCCTACCGCTGGCGGCTGTTCGACGGGCTCGGGCACTTCCCGCACGAGGAGGACCCGGTGGCGTTCTCGTCGGAACTCATCAACTGGCTGAAGGACCCCGAACCCGACCGCTGAGCCCGCCCACTGAGCCCGCCCCACCAGCCGAACGTGAACACCTGTTCCACGGACAGCCACTTGCCCGGCGCATAGGCCGATTGGGGGGCGCGGGGGAGGTTACTGACCTTGGGGC
>NZ_LIRK01000013.1 GCF_001419765.1 Streptomyces torulosus | reverse complement strand
GTACCGGGGCGCCGGGGCGCGCGATGTCCCCGCATCGCGCGCCCCCTGGGCCCCGGCGAGGTCGGCCCCCTGGGGGCCGCCCCGCTCCTCGTCCTTCGCCCAGTTCGCGACGCTCACCACCAGCACGACGGTCAGCACGATCGTCCGGGTGAGGCGGTAGGCGCGCGTCCGGTGCCAGGGCCGCGGGGCGCGTCTACGCGGCGCCATCGGCGCGACGACGGCGCAGCCGCAGGTAGGCGACCCCGCCCACCGCGGCGAGGCCCACCGCGGCCGTCCCGGCGACCGGAGAGAAGTCCTTGGTCATGGCGAGGCCGCCGCCGCCGGCCGGCGGGCCGCCGTTGGGCGCGACGGGGCAGTTCACGTTGAAGTCCTTGAACTTGGGCGCGGCCGTCTCGCCGACGATCCGCCAGGTCAGCCGGTAGTCGCCCTCCTGGAACCGCACGGCACCCTCGGGGGTCACCGGCGGGGTGTAGCCGCTGCCGTCGTCCGCGAGCGCGATGGCGCCCTCGGCGATGGGGTTGGGGGCCGCGGCGGGCGGCAGCTTTTCGATGCTCCAGGCGATGCTCTGTCCCGCGCGGAAGTTGAACGCGGCCAGATAGAAGTCGCAGACGTTCGGCTGGTGGCGCTGGTTGCTGAACGGGAAGCCCACCCGGTGGATCTTGACGTCGGGGTCGCCCGGCGCCGCGACGGCGGCCGGTGCCGAGATCATGGTGGCTCCCGTGGCGGTGAGCGTCGCGAGGACGGCGGCACTCGCGCGTGCTCCGGCGCGGCGGGGGCGGGACGAGGTGGACATGCAAGACCTCCGAGTCAGGTGATTGTCATACAAATCACGCTTTCACCTGACTCTCTGTCACATCACGGGGGAGACGGCGGGAGCCACGCCTCACACGCCGTCAGACATCCCTCTTCCGGCTCAAGACCGCCCCGATCCGGGAACCGCGCCGCCCGGCGGGACGCTCCTTCCCTCCGCTCCCCCGCGCCGGTGCGACCGGGGAGCGCAGGGCGATCCCCGACGACACCAGCAGCAGCGCGCCGAGCATCACGAACGGCGCGGCCACTCCCGCGACACCGGCGACCAGACCCGCGGCGGCCGGCGCCGCGACCTGCCCGAGCCGGTTGCCCGTGAGCCGGAGGGCGAGGGCGGTGGAGCGGGCCTCGTCCGGGGCGGCGTGCACGACCGTCGTCATGGACAGCGGCTGCCCGACCCCGAGGCAGAAGCCGAGCGCGGCGAGCATCAGGGCCAGCGCCCACACGGGAACCGGCACCGCGATCCCCGCGCACAGCACGGCCCCGAGCACACAGGTCACCGTGAGCAGGGCGGTCCGGCCGAGCCACCGGAGCATGGGCGTCATCACCAGACGGCAGGCGATGGTGGCGGCGGCGCGCAGGCTCAGCAGGAGGCCGATGACGGACGGCGCGATACCCCGGTCCTCCCCTACGACCGGGAGGTAGGCGGTGAGGATGTCGGTCGCCGACAGCACCGCGAGGCTGATGAGGATGCCGCCGGGCACTCCTCTGGTGCGCAGGATGCGGTGCACGGGGACCCGTTCGCCCTGCTCGGTGCGGGACTCGGGGTCCGCGGGGCGCTCTATGCGCCACAGCGACGTGAACGCGACCGCCGCCCCCGCGCCCGCCACCACCAGCGCCAGGGCACTCGTCCGTGCCATGTCCGGGCCGCCGATGAGGGCGCCCGCGGCGATCGGGCCGATCAGCTGGCCGAGGGAGGCGCCGATGGTGAAGTGGCCGAAGTTGCGGTCGTGTTCGTGCGGCGCGGACTGCCGGGCGACCAGCGACTGGGCGCCGATGACGAAGGAGAGATGGCCGAGGCCCATCACCCCGCTCCAGATGGCCATCGTCACCAGGGAGTTCGCCAGACCGCTCAGGGCGCAGCCGCCGGCGATGAGGACGACGCCGACGGGCAGCAGGGGCGCGCACCGCCCCTGGTCGGTCCGGCGGCCGAGCGGGACGGCGGCGAACAGCGGGAGCAGGGCGTAGACCCCCGCGATCACACCGATCGCCCGCTCGTCGGCGCCCAGCGCGAGGGCCCGGTAGGAGACGGCGGGCCGCGCCATCGACACCGCCCCCTGCGCGAAGCTGAAGGCGATGACGAGACGAAGCAGCCAGCCGCGGTTCCTGCCGGGCCTCACGATGACGTTCCTCCTTGGCTCAACCGACGGTGCCCGTCGGCTCAGATGATGCCCATCAGGATCCCGGCGCCCAGGATGACCAGCGAGGTGACCGCCGCCCACTTCACGACGAACCTGGTGTGGTCGCCGAACTCGACCTTCGCCATGCCCACGAGGACGTACACGGCGGGCACGAGCGGGCTGGACATGTGGAGCGGCTGGCCGACGAGGGAGGCGCGGGCGATCTCCAGGGGCGAGACACCGTGCGCGGCACCGGCCTCGGCGAGGACCGGCAGGACACCGAAGTAGAAGCCGTCGTTGGACATGAAGTACGTGAGCGGCAGGCTCAGGAAGCCGGTGACGAGGGCCATGTGCGGGCCCATGCCCTCGGGGATGCCGTCGACGATCCACTTGGCCATGGAGTCGACCATGCCGGTGCCCTGGAGGACGCCGGTGAAGACGGCGGCGGCGAAGACCATGCCGGAGACGTTGAGGACGTTGTCGGCGTGGGCGGCGAGCCGGGCCTTCTGGTCGGGGATGTGGGGGAAGTTGACCGTCAGGGCGAGTGCGGCACCGAGGATGAACAGCACCGGGATCGGCAGCCACTCCATGATCATGGCGGTGAGCAGCGTGACCGTGAGCAGCGCGTTGAACCAGTACAGCTTGGGGCGCAGCGTCGGGCGGTCGGGGTCCAGTCCCTGGAGGCGGACGTCCTCGGCGTCGTCGTCGGCGGGATCGGCGTCGGTGCCGGAGCCGGCGCCGCCGGTGGTCTTCGTCGTACGGACCTTGTCGTCACCGGAGCCGGCGGCGGAGGCGCCCGCGCCGACGAGCACGGTCTCCTCGGACTGCTCCTGCTCCTCGTCCTTGACGATCTTGTCCTGCTCCAGGACCTCGTCGAGGCTCAGCACGCCGAGGCGCTTGCGCTCGCGCAGACCGAGGAAGTAGGCGAGGACGAAGACGAAGAGGAGGCCGACGGCGAGCGCCGGGATCATCGGGACGAAGATGTCGCCCGCGTCGAGCTTGAGCGCGGTGGCGGCACGGGCGGTCGGGCCGCCCCAGGGCAGCGTGTTCATCACGCCGTTGGCGGTGGCGGCGACACCGGTCATGACGACGAGGCTCATCTTCAGGCGCTTGTACAGCGGGTACATCGCCGAGACGGTGATCATGAAGGTGGTGGAGCCGTCGCCGTCGAGCGAGACGATCGCGGCGAGCAGGGCCGTGCCGATGACGATGCGCAGCGGGTCGGCCTTGCAGAACTTCAGGATGCCTCGGACGATCGGGTCGAAGAGGCCGACGTCGATCATGAGGCCGAAGTAGACGATGGCGAACATGAGCATCGCGGCGGTGGGCGCGAGGTTGCCCACCCCCTCGATGACGTAGTCGCCGAGCTTGGCGCCCTTCCCTACGAAGACGCAGAAGAGAGCGGGGATCAGCACGAGCGCCGCGATCGGCGACATCTTCTTCATCATGATCAGGACCAGGAAGGTCGCGATCATGGCGAAGCCGAGGATGGTCAACATGTGGATACCTAACGTTCGCCCTTGAACTCCCACCAGGGCACCGGCGGTGCGACGACGTTAGGGCGGCTCCACAAGCGTTAACAAGACGTTGACATGCGAGCAATAAGCGCAGAACTCCAGGTCACAGCGTTGCGCCTGCTCGCGCGAGCTCCACGGGCACTCCGTTGAGGACCGCGTTGCCCGACAGTGGATCAAGGAGCGAGCCGTCGAGGAGCTGGTTGACGTTGACGCCGGGGTCGAGCGCGGCATGGCTCATCCGGGTGCCCGGCCGGTCGTGTCCCCAGCCGTGCGGAAGGCTCACCACGCCCCGGCGTACACCGTCGGTGACCTCGGCGGGAGCGGTGACCTCTCCCCCGGCGCCCTTGATCCGTACGGCGTCCCCGTCGGTGATGTCGAGGCGTGCGGCGTCCTCGGGGTGGATGTGCAGGGTGCAGCGGTTGGTGCCGCCGGTGAGGGTGGGGACGTTGTGGAGCCAGCTGTTGTTGGACCGCAGATGGCGGCGGCCGATGAGGACGAGGCCGTCCGGGCGTTCCCTGAGGGCCGTGCGGAGCCTCGGCAGGTCGTCGGCGATCGGGGCCGGCAGCAGCTCGATCCTGCCGCTGACCGTCTTGAGCGGCTGGGGCAGCCGGGGCTGGAGGGGACCGAGGTCGATGCCGTGCGGGTGGGCGAGCAGCCGCTCCAGGTTGAGGCCGTCGGGGTGGGCGCCGAAGCCGTCGCCGTACGGGCCGAGGCGCAGCATCATGTCGAGCCGCCGTTCGGGGCCGCTCTCGCCGGTGAGCAGGGCGGCCAACTCCTTGGGATCCCGGCCGTGCACCGGCGAGTGGGCCTCCTTGACGGCCTTGCCGAGGGTCTGGCCGATGACCAGGTCGTCCACGGCGGAGGGATCGGCGCCGTGCATGCCGGTGGCGGCGAGGGTCAGGCGCGCGAGGATCTCGGTCTCCGCCGGACGGCCGTCCTCCAGGGGCACGGCGGCGCGGTTGTAGCGCACCTGGTTGCGGACGGCGAACGCGTTGAACGCGAAGTCGAAGTGCGGGGCCTGCGAGGGCGGGGGCGGCGGCAGGACGACATCGGCGTGGCGGGCGGTCTCGTTCAGGTAGGGGTCGACGCTGACCATGAAGTCGAGCGAGTCGAGCGCCTTGTCGAGGCGGTCGCCGTCGGGTGCGGAGAGCACGGGGTTGGCGGCGACGACGATCAGGGCGCGGACGGGGCTGCCCTCGGGTGTGGCGGTGTCGATCTCCTCGGCGAGCGCGGACAGCGGCAGTTCGCCCTTGGCCTCGGGGTGGCCGCTGACCCGGCTGTGCCAGCGTCCGAGGGCGAAGCCGCGGCCGGGTCCGGCGGGCCGTGGCGTCTTGTCGGTGGCGGCGAGGGGGAACAGGGCGCCGCCGGGCCGGTCGAGGTTGCCGGTGAGGATGTTGAGGACGTCGACCAGCCAGCTGGCGAGGGTGCCGTGCGGGACGGTGCAGCTGCCGATGCGGCCGTAGACGGCGGCGGTGGGCGCGGCGGCCAGTTCACGGGCCATGGCCCGGATCGCGCCGGCGTCCACGTCGCAGGCCCCGGCGACGGCCTCGGGGCTGAACTCCCGTACGGCTGCGGCGAGTTCCTCGACGCCCAGGACGTTCGGGGCGAGGTCGCCGAGATCGACGAGGTCCTCCTCGAACAGGACGTGCGCCATCGCCGCGAGGAGCAGCGCGTCCGTGCCGGGGCGGATCGCCACGTGCCGGTCGGCGAGCTTGGCGGTGCGGGTCAGCCGCGGGTCGACGACGGTGAGGGTGCCGCCGCGGGCCTTGAGCGCCTTGAGCTTGCCGGGGAAGTCGGGGGCGGTGCACAGACTGCCGTTGGACTCCAGTGGGTTGGCGCCGAGGAGCAGCAGGTGGTCGGTGCGGTCGAGGTCCGGTACGGGGATGGCGTGGGCGTCGCCGTAGAGGAGTCCGCTGGAGACGTGCTTGGGCATCTGGTCGACCGTGGAGGCGGTGAACAGGCTGCGGGTGCCGAGCCCGGCGAGGAGGACGGGCGGATAGAGGGCGCCCGCCATGGTGTGCACGTTGGGGTTGCCGAGGACGACGCCGACGGCGTGCGGGCCGTGCGCCTCGACGACCGGGCGCAGTCCGGCGGCGACGGCGTCGAAGGCCTCCGCCCAGGTGGCCTCCCGCAGTTCCCCGTCCTTGCGGACCAGCGGGGTGCGCAACCGGTCGGGGTCGCCGTCGGCCGCGCCGAACGAGGCGCCCTTCGGGCAGATGAACCCCTTGCTGAACACGTCGTCCCGGTCGCCCCGGGCCTGGGTGACCCGGGTGCCCTCGATGGTGAGGGTGAGCCCGCAGGTGGCCTCGCAGAGCGGGCAGATCCGCAGGGCGGTGCGGGAGTCGGGGGTGGTGGACACGGGTCCTCCCGGAGGGCGACGGCGTTGGCGCTCGGACGGGCGCCGCGCGCACGGAGGGCGCGGCGCCGCAGCCGAGCATACCGACCGGTATGCATCAGCGGGAGGGGCGAGCGGGGTCGGGGCGGATCGGATCAGTCCAAGACGCGCGCGAGATAGGCCCGCAGCAGCTGCCGCATCTCCTCGATGATCCGAGGATCCCCCTCGGGGGAGACCCGGAAGGAGAGGTGGACGAGGGTGTCGGCGGTCTCGACAGCGATGAGGAAGATGCGGCGCAGGTCCTCGTCGGGGGCGCGGCCGATGTAGTCGGAGAGCAGCTCGGAGAGGCGGTCGGCGACGCGGGTGTTGGGTTCCTGGCGGCTGCCGCCGACGGGGATCTGGTTACCGAAGTCGATGAGGGCGAAGCCGGGGGCGTGGCGCTTCATGTCGAGGTACTCGTCGAGGACGGCGTCCATGGCGGTGCGCCAGTCCCGGTCGCCGGTGCCCTCCAGCCGGCGTCCGACGCGTTCGGTGAAGCGGGCGAGGTTGCGTTCGGCGAGCGCGTCGGCCATCGCGCGCTTGTTGCCGAAGAAGCGGTAGACGGAGCCGATGGGCACACCCGCGCGCAGCGCCACGGCACGGGTGCTCAGCGCGTCGTAGCCCACCTCGTCGAGGAGGTCGGCGCAGGCGTCGAGGATCCTGGTCAGTCGTTCGGCACTGCGCCGCTGCACGGGTGCGCGGCGCAAGGAGGTCGCCTGGGACACGGGCTTCATGATGCCTTTCCGCCGAGGTCCGATGAGCTTCCGGATACAGGTACGGCCGGTACCGCCACTCCCGCTCAGCGGTCGAACACGGCGGACGACGAACATCCGCACGTCCGGGCCCTGCCGGGAGCGTAGAGCACCGCACTGACAAGACGGATCCACCTCGGGTCCGGTTCTCCGCGGCGGCCCGATGGCACCCGATGTGGCGACACAAGGGCCGCGGCTTGCCGCGGTCCGGCCATCGGCCCTCTTGCGCCCGCCCGGCCCGAATCCTACGGTGATGCATAGGAATCAGGAGCGCGAGGGAGCGATCATGAGCGGGGACGCGAGGAAGACCGCCGAGCGGCTGGAGTACCTCTCCGGTTTCGGCAATGAGCACGCCTCGGAGGCGGTCCCGGGCGCGCTGCCCGAGGGCCGCAACTCGCCCCAGCGCGCCCCGCTCGGCCTGTACGCGGAGCAGCTCAGCGGTACCGCCTTCACCGAGCCGCGGGCGCACAACCGCCGCTCCTGGCTCTACCGCGTCCGCCCGTCGGCCGCGCACCCGGCCTTCACCCGCGCGGACAACGGCACACTGCGCACGGGCCCCTTCACCGAGACGGTCCCCGACCCCAACCGGCTGCGCTGGAACCCCCTGCCGGAGCCCCCGGCGGGCACGGACTTCCTCGCCGGCCTGTGGACGCTCGGCGGGAACGGCGACGCGGCCCAGCGCGCCGGCATGGCCGTGCACCTGTACCACGCCACGTCCTCGATGGAGCGGGTCCTCAGCGACGCCGACGGCGAGCTGCTGATCGTCCCGGAGCGCGGCGGCCTGCTCCTGCGCACCGAGTTCGGCCTCCTCCACGCGGAGCCCGGCGAGGTCGCCCTCGTCCCGCGCGGGGTCCGCTTCCGGGTCGAGCTCCTCGACGCCACCGCCCGCGGCTACGTCTGCGAGAACTACGGCGCCCCCTTCCGCCTCCCCGACCTCGGACCGATCGGCGCCAACGGCCTGGCGAACCCCCGCGACTTCCGGGCGCCGGTGGCGGCGTACGAGGACGTGGAGGGCCCGGTGGAGGTGGTGAACAAGTTCTGCGGGAACCTCTGGACCGCCGTCTACGACCACTCGCCGCTCGACGTGGTCGCCTGGCACGGAAACTACACGCCGTACGTCTACGACCTGCGTCGGTTCAACGCCATCGGCTCGATCTCGTACGACCACCCGGACCCGTCGATCTTCACCGTCCTGACCTCGCCGTCGGACACCCCGGGGCTGGCCGGTGTGGACTTCGTGGTGTTCGCGCCGCGCTGGCTGGTGGGCGAGGACACCTTCCGGCCGCCGTACTTCCACCGGAACGTGATGAGCGAGTACATGGGCCTCATCGAGGGCGCGTACGACGCCAAGGCGGAGGGCTTCGTGCCCGGGGGCGGCTCCCTGCACACGATGATGTCCGCGCACGGCCCCGACCGGGAGACCTTCGACCGGGCGAGCGCCGCCGAGCTGGCGCCGCAGAAGGTCGACGACGGGCTTGCCTTCATGTTCGAGACGCGGTGGCCGATCCTGACGACCGCGCAGGCGGCCGGGGCGGACCACCTCCAGCAGGGGTACGACGAGGTGTGGTCGGGCCTCCAGCGTCACTTCGGTCCGTTGCGCTGAACGCGCCGGGCCGGGTACGGATAGCGTCGTGACCTCCTTCGCCCCGGACTCGATCGTCCTGAACCGCAAGCTGCCTCTCTGGTATCAGGTCTCGCAGTCCCTGCGCGCCTCGATACTGGGCCGGTCGCCCCATGACCCGCTGCGCCTGCCCACCGAGGAGCAGTTGGCCGGGCACTACGGGGTGAGCGTGCTGACCATGCGGCAGGCGCTGAAGGAACTGGAGGACGAGGGGCTGATCAGCCGGCACCGGCGGCGCGGCACCTTCATCGAGCCGGGCGCGCAACGGGGTACGCCCGTGCGGCTGCTCGGCTCGGTGGACGCGATCGTGGCCCAGCAGTCGGGCATGACGACCGAGCTGCTGGACCAGGGCAGCACCCCCCTGTCGGGTGAACTCTCGGAGTACTTCCCCGACTTGACGGAGGTGGCCACCTACCACCGGCTGCGTGGCGACGAGCGGACGGGGGAACCCACCAACCACGCCCGCAACTACGTCCGCCCCGAGCTGGCCGAACGCATCGACCGGGAGGACCTGCTCCGCTGGCCGATGACCAAGGTGCTCCGGGACGCCGTCGGTGTGGCCATCAGCCGGATCACCGACACCGTCGAGGCCCGCCTCGCGGACCCGGAGACGGCCCGCCTGCTCCAGATCCCGCTGCTCAGCCCGATCCTGCACTACACGGGCGTCACCTACGACGAGTCGGGCCGCGTCCTGGACGTCGCGGTCATCCACTACCGCGGCGACCGCTTCTCCTTCACGGTCACCCTCGACGCCCACTGACGAGGTCGTACGATGCCCCGCGTGACGCACGACGACGCTCCGCTCCTCGCGGACCTCATGCCGTGGTCCGTCGCACCGCCACGGCTGGGCCGGGGGTGGCCGGCGGCGCCCGACGCGGCGTCCCTGAGGGCCCGCTGGGACGCGCTGATGAAGGCGGAGGGCCCGGACCGCGAGGCCCTGTTCGGCCCCACCCGCTCCCGCACCCTCACGTCCGCCGTCCCGGGGCTGCCGGGCCGCTCCGGCGGCACCGGGCGACTGGTCCGCGAGTCGGGCCCCTGCCCTGAGCCGGTACGGGTCCTCGCCGCGCCCTTCGACGAGCAGTGGCTCATCCCCGACCACCGCCTGATCGACGCGGCCCGCCCCGAGCTGTGGCGGGTCGTGGACGAGCAGCAGGTGTTCGTGGTGGAGCAGACGCCCGCGCCCGAACCGTCCGGGCCGCCGCTCCTCGCCACGGCGGTCCTGCCGCTGACTCCCCCGCACGGTCCACGCGCCGGCCGGGTCCGCCCCCTGTACCGGCGGCCCGGCGGCCGGGAACCGAACCTGGCACCCGGTCTCACGGAGTTCCTCGCCGACCGCGTGGGCGCCGACCGCGTCGACCCTCTGGACGTCCTCGGCTGGATCCTGGTGACCGCGCGTCCGGGCCCCCGGGGCATCGAGGTCCCGCTCACCGCGGACCCCGACACCTGGTCCCGTGGCGTCGGGCTGGGCCGCCGCGCCCTCTGGCTGATGCGCCGCGACGGCGACCGCCCCAAGCTCCCCGGAGGCCGGCGCCCCTACGTCCGCGCCCCGATCCCGGCCCGCCCCGTGGAACTGCGCTACGACCCCGACGAGGAGGCACTCCTCCTCGACGAGGGCCGCGTCTCACCGGTGCCCGCCGGGGCGTGGGACTTCCACGTCGGCGGTGTCCGCGTCCTCGACGCGTGGCTCGCCCGCCGAACGGAGCCCGTGGACACGGGCACGCTGGAGGCCGTACGCCCCGCGACCTGGCCCCAGAGCTGGACGTCGGAACTCCTGGAGCTGATCACGGTCCTGGCGCTGCTCGCCGAACTGCGTCCGGAGCAGGACGGGTTGACGGTGAAGGACCACCTCACGGCGGTGGATCTGCACACGGCGGGTGTCCTCCCCGTCGTGGAGTCGGCGCGCAGGCCGGCCTCGGTGCTGGACCACGACGAGGAGGGCCCGGAGGGCCAGTTCACCCTGCTGTGAGCGGCCCCGCCGCCGGGCTCGGCCTCAGGGCGCGAACGAGTCCAGCACCCGGTCCAGCATCCACGCGAAGACGGCCTCCAGGTCGATCGGCCCCGCGTCCTCCGTGAACGCCGCCGCCATCCGCGGATAGGCCCCGGAAGCGATCTGCCCGCCCAGGTACGCGATCCGCACCTGGTTCTCCTGCTCCTCGGACCACGGCAGCGCGCGCGTCCGCTCCGCCGTCGCCAGCTCGTTCGCGACGTACGTCGTCACACACCCGTTGAGCAGCGCCAGGAGCTGGAGCTTCGTGCCGTAGGGCGCGTCGAGCGGGTCCATGCAGGCCAGGCAGTGCTCCAGGAACCGCAACGCGTTGGGGCTGAACCCGTACACCGGTGACATCAGACGGGGCAGCCAGGGATGGCGGCGCATCAGCTCCCGTGTCTGATGGGCCACCCGGCGCAGGTCGGCCCGCCAGTCCCCGCTCGGCTCCCACAGCTCGTGCTCGCCGCCGACGGCGTCGACCATCAGCTCGTGCAGGTCCTCCTTGCGCGGCACGTAGTTGTAGAGCGACATGGTGCCGCAGCCCAGCTCGGCCGCGACGTGCCGCATCGACACTGCGTCGAGCCCGCCCTCGTCGGCGAGCCGCACCGCCGCCGCCGCGATGTCCGCACGGTTGAACGCGGGCCTCGGGCCGCGGCCGGTGCGCTCGGGGCGCGCCCAGATCACTTGGGGTACGGCCGGTCGGCCAGCCATCGATCATCACCTCGGCCACCATCCTAGTTACGTACAGCGTACGTAGTGCGCTATGGTCGACCCATGACTTCTACGTACGCTGTACTTAGTGAAGGTCTGGAGAAGCGTTTCGGGGAGGTCCGTGCCGTCAGGGGCCTGGATCTGGCCGTGGTCCGCGGCTCGGTGGTCGGGATGCTCGGCCCGAACGGGGCGGGCAAGACCACCGCCGTGCGGCTGCTGGCGACGCTGCTGCGCCCGGACGCCGGCTCGGCGCGGATCGCGGGGCACGACCTCGTACGGGAGCCGCACGCCGTGCGGCGGGCGATCGGGGTGACCGGGCAGTACGCGTCGGTGGACGGGGACCTCACGGGGCGGCAGAACCTGCGGCTGTTCGCACGGCTGCACCGCGTCCGCGACACCGCCGCACGGGCCGGTGAACTCCTCGACCGCTTCGGGCTGGCCGAGGCCGCCGACCGGCCCGTCTCCACGTACTCGGGTGGGATGCGCCGCCGCCTCGACCTGGCGGCGAGCCTGATACGGCACCCGGTGGTGCTCTTCCTCGACGAGCCGACCACGGGGCTCGACCCGGTCAGCCGCAACCAGATCTGGGACGCCGTGGGCGCCCTCAAGGCGGAGGGGACGACCGTGCTGCTGACGACGCAGTACCTGGAGGAGGCCGACCGGCTCGCCGACCAGGTGGTGCTGATGGACCGGGGCCGGATCGCGCACAGCGGCTCGCCGCCCCAGCTCAAGGCGCTCATCGGCTCGTACGCCGAGGTGGTCGTCGCGCACGCCGACGCGATGGTCGCGGCGGCGGGCGTCCTCGACCAACTCACGGGAGCCGAGCCGTCGTTCGACCACGACCGGCACGCGGTCGGCGCGGTCTCCCTCGACCCGACGCTGACGCTTCCCCGTCTCGTCCGCGAACTCGACGCGGCCGGGGTGCCGTTGCTCGACGCGAGCCTGCGCCCACCGACCCTCGACGACGTGTTCCTCCGCCTCACCGAGGCGCCCGCGACCGACCTCTCCGACCACTCCGATGTCAAGGAGCGTGCCGCATGAGCGCGTTGGCGTACGACGGCGCGGCCATGCTAGGCCGTCAGCTGCGGCGGGCCCGGAACAATCCGGGGCTGCTGATCCTCACCCAGACGATGCCGATCTCGATGCTGCTGTTCTTCGGGTACGTCTTCGGCAGCGCCCTCGCCGTGCCGGGCGAGGAGTACCGGCGGTTCCTGGTGCCCGGTCTGCTGGTCGCGACGGCGGCCGGCGGGATCATGACCGGCATGTTCCAGGCCGCGCAGGACACCCACCGGGGCGTGATGGACCGCTTCCGCACCCTGCCCATGAGCCGGGCCGCCGTCCCGCTCGGCCAGGTCCTGGCGGATCTGGTCCTCACGGCCGCGGGGACGGTGCCGTTCCTGCTGGTCGGGCTGGCGGTGGGCTGGCGGATCGAGGGCGGCGCGCTCGCGGCGGCCGGCGCGTTCGCACTGCTGCTGCTGTTCCGGTTCACGGCGGTGTGGATCGGTGTCTTCCTGGGCCTGCTCACCCGCAACGAGGAAGCGGCGGGCCAACTGGGCGGGGCCACCTTCCTGTTGCCGCTGCTGTCCAGCGCGTACATCCCGACCGAGGGCCTGCCGGGCTGGCTGCGCACCGCCGCCGAATGGAACCCGATCAGCGCGGTCACCACGGCCCTGCGCGACCTGTTCGGGAACGCATCCGTCCCCGACGGCGCCGCCTGGCCGGTCGCCCACCCGGTCGCCGGTTCACTGGCCTGGTGCGCCGTCCTCCTCGCGGTGTTCGTACCGCTCGCGGTACGGACGTACGCGGCCGGCCCCAGGTGACCTCCGGCCCGTTCGGGGGACGGGCCGGACCCGGGCGCGGTCTCCGGCCCGCTACGGCGGGGTGGGCCGGAGGCCGGTGTGCCGGGGCGGGGCACGTGACGCTCGGCACGCCCTGCTGACAACGGCACCCCGCCGGGGACATGATCCACGGCATGCGCTCACTGACCGGCACCGGCGATCCCCTGCCCCTGGACGGCCTCACCGTCGTCGCCGTCGAGCAGGCCGTGGCGGCCCCCTTCGCCACGCGGCAGCTCGCCGACCTCGGCGCCCGTGTGATCAAGGTCGAGCGGGTGGACGGCGGTGACTTCGCGCGCGGCTACGACACCGCCGCGCGGGGCCTCGCCTCCCATTTCGTGTGGTGCAACCGGGGCAAGGAGTCCCTCGCTCTCGATCTGAAGGACCCGCGCGGCCTGGACGTCGTACGGCGGCTGGTGGCGGACGCGGACGTGTTCGTGCAGAACCTCGCGCACGGCGCGGCTGCCCGGCTCGGCCTGGACGCCGCCACCCTGTGCGCCGCGCACCCCCGGCTGATCGCGGTGGACATCTCGGGCTACGGGGCGTCCGGGCCGTACGCGGACAAGCGGGCGTACGACATGCTCGTGCAGTGCGAGGCCGGGCTGGTGTCGGTGACGGGCACCCCGGAGCAGCCGGTGAAGGCGGGTATCCCGGCGGCGGACATCGCCGCCGGGATGTACGCGTTCTCGGGGGTCCTCGCGGCGCTCGTCCGCCGGGGCACCACCGGGCGGGGCGGGCCGGTGGAGGTGTCGATGCTGGAGGCGCTCGCCGAGTGGATGGGGCACCCGCTGCACCACACCCTGCACGGCGGCACTCCCCCGGTGCGGACGGGCCTCGCCCACGCGGTGATCGCGCCCTACGACGCCTATCCGACGGCGGACGGCGGCCGGGTGCTGCTGTCGGTGCAGAACGACCGCGAGTGGCGACGTCTCGCCGAACAGGTGCTGGGGCGCCCCGAGTTGGCCGATGATCCGGCGTTCGCGACCAACCCGGCCCGGGTAGCGCACCGGGACCGTACGGACGAGGCGGTGGCGAAGGCGCTGGGCGTCCTGGACGCGGACGAGGCGGTGGCGCGGCTGGAGGCGGCCGGGATCGCGTGCGCACGCCTGCGGGACGTGCACGACCTGGCGGAGCATCCGCAACTGGCGGCCCGGGACCGGTGGCAGGAAGTGGGGTCACCGGTGGGGCCGCTCAGGGCGCTGCTGCCGCCCATCACGCTGCCGGGCGGGGACGAGGCACGGATGGGGGCGGTACCCGCGCTCGGGGAGCACACCGAGTCGCTGCTGCGCGCCGTGGGGATGACGGGCGACGAGATCGCAGCGCTGCGCCGGGACGGTGTGATCGCCTGAGCGCGGGCTTCCTGCTGAAGATCCTTGGTGCTAGCGGCTGCCGAAGAGCGAGCGGCGCAACCGCCTCAGAGGTGCGAACAGCGAGACGCGGCCGACGCGGGTGTCCTTGGCGGCACGCTTCTCGTGCGGGGAACGCGCCGTTATCTCGCGCATCAGCGAGGTCGCCTCGGCCGTCTCGCGCTGCGGCACGGCAGGGCCGCTCAGCACCGAGAGATGGCGGTCGAGGCGCGAACTGGTCGCACTGCTCCCGCAGGTGATCGCAGGGACTCGCGCCCTGCGGACTGTTATCTGTTCCATGTCACTCCCCACCCGTTCGAGTCCACCCGGCCCGGGCAGCGTAACCATATCGCCCCACCCGAGCACTCGGGAATCACGGTCCCGGTATACACCTACCCCATAAGGGCGTTGTCGATTACTCTCCGAATCCAACTGATTTCAGGGCGAGTTGGACAATGGGCTGGCTGGTGGGTTGCGCTGACCCCCCGTCGGGCTCGACGGTCACGGCGAGTGACGTCGCATCGGTGTCCAATCCGTTCGTGACCAAGGGCGTGTCGCCGTCGAAGAGGCCCAGGGAGCGTGGTTGCACGTCGGGGCGCATGAGCCAGAGCTGGTGCACCCGGTCGCGGGGGAGGTCCTCGAATCCGGCGAGCGTCACGATCGCACGCCCTTCCTCGGCGGAAGCGATCACTCCGATTCCGTTGCCCTCCGCGTCCTGTTCGCGGGTCGCCCGGACGTCCGGCGCGGTGAGAACGTGGGCGATCTCACGTGACTGCGCGCGCTCCGCGTCCAGCTGATCCTGTGTCCGGTTCGCCTCGACGGCGAACAGCGATGCCACGACGAGCGCGCCGGCGGCGGTCACGGTGGCGAGCGGCATGAACAAAGGGCGCATCCGGGGCGTACGGGCGCGCGCCTTCGGTGGCGGCGCGGTGCCCCAGACGTGCGGCGGCAGATGCTGCTGGGGCCGCGCCTGCGCCGGGACCTCCTGGGGAGTGCTCCGTACGGCGGCGAGCACCCGGTCGCGCATCGCGGCCGGCGCGGGGACGGCCGTCGACCAGGCGAGGCGGACCGCGTCCTCCGCCAGGGCGCGCACCTCGGCGGGGCAGCGGTCGCAGCGTTCCAGGTGCTTCTCGAAGCGGCGGCGCTCGTCGGGTTCCAGGGCGTCGAGGGCGTAGGGGGCGGCGAGCGAGTGGAGGTCCTCGCGTCGGAACAGGCTCATGCCGCGCCTCCCTCGGGCACCCGGGCGCGGGGCGCGGTGGAACCGAACGGGGCCTCCTGTGCCACGAGGCCGATCAGGGCGCTCATGCGACTCCTCCCAGGCATTCGCGCAGCCGTGTGAGTCCGTCGCGCATACGGGTCTTGACCGTGCCGAGGGGCAGCGAGAGCCGCTCGGCCACTTCACGGTAGGTGTAGCCGTCGTAGTAGGCGAGGGTGACCGACTCGCGCTGGAGGGCGGTGAGCCGTTCCAGGCAGTGGCGCACCCACTGGCGTTCGAGGCCCGCCTCGACCTCCTCGGCGACCTGGTCGAAGGCGGTGTCGTGGGCCCGGCGGCCCTCGCGCTGCTCGCGCTCGGTGGCGGCGCGGGCGCTGCGCACCCGGTCCACCGCGCGCCGGTGGGCGAGGGTGAGGATCCAGGACAGGGCGCTGCCCCGGGCGGGGTCGAAGCGGCCGGCGGAGCGCCAGAGTTCGAGCAGCACCTCCTGAGCCACCTCCTCCGACTGCGCGGGGTCGCGTACGACCCGGCGCACCAGACCGAACACCGGTCCGGACACCAGGGTGTACAGCTCCTCGAAGGCCCGCTGGTCACCTCCGGCCACCCGGACCAGAAGTTTGTCCGCCTCCACTCGCTCCCCCTCGCCTCCGGCCGAGCACGGCCATCCCCGCGCGTAAGGCATTCGCAACCGACCCACCTCCGGATGGGGTTACGGATCAGCGTGCCCAAAACGCGGGTCCCCCGTCGACGAATCCGATCGGATCCGGCCGGATCGGGTCCTGACGGGCGCCGGATCGGATCGTGACGGGCTCCGGACACGATCTCGATCGAGGAATCCCGCTCTCCGCTGAGACAACCTTTCAAACGCGCCGTAAGAACGTTTGGGATTCGACCAATCCACCCTGCCGACCGCTCCGAATGGCGTTCGTCAGGCAAGTTGGGACAGAGGACGGACGGCATGACGACACCTACTTCCAAGAGCGGCGCAGGGCGGCGGAGCATCGCGGCCCTCATCTGTGCTTCGCTGGCCGCCGGAGGGCTCGCAGCCGCCGGCGTGACCGTGCTGGGGCCGGGGACGGCCTCCGCCTCCAGCCACCGTGAGGCCCCGCTGATCTCAGGGGAGCCGCAGTTCGACAACACCGACGTGTACGCGTTCGTCAGCCCGGACAGGCCGGACACGACGACGATCGTCGCGAACTGGATCCCCTTCGAGGAGCCGGCGGGCGGACCGAACTTCTTCCCGTTCTCCGAGGAAGCCCAGTACGACATCCGCGTCGACCAGGACGGCGACGCGAAGGAAGACCTGATCTTCCGCTACACGTTCGACACCAAGACGAAGAACGACAGGACGTTCCTGTACAACACGGGTGTCGTGGAGAGCCTGGACGACCCGGACCTCAACATCACGCAGACGTACGACATCGAGCTGATCAAGCTGCGGGACCGCCGCCCGGTGTCCCGGACGAAGCTCGCCGACGACGTGTGGGTGGCGCCCTCCAACGTCGGCAAGGCGTCGATGCCGAACTTCAAGAAGCTGCGCGACGACGCCGTCTACAAGACCGCGAGCGGTGTGACGACGTTCGCCGGTCAGGCCGACGACCCGTTCTTCCTGGACCTGCGCGTCTTCGACCTGCTGTACGGCGGTGACCTCTCCGAGGTCGGGCGGGACACCCTCAAGGGCTACAACGTCAACTCGATCGCGCTCCAGGTGCCGAGCGCGGCGCTCGCCTACTCCAAGGACCAGCCGATCGTCGGCATATGGTCGACGACGCAGCGCAAGGGCGCCAACGGCCGCTTCCACCAGGTGTCGCGCCTCGGCATGCCGCTGGTGAACGAGGTCGTCAACCCGCTGAAGGACAAGGACCGGTTCAACGCGTCCTCGCCCACGGAGGACGCCCAGTTCCTGAAGAACGTCACGGAGCCGGAGCTGCCGAAGCTGATCGAGGCGATCTACAAGATCCCCGCCCCGAAGACGCCGCGCAACGACCTCGTCGACGTCTTCCTGAAGGGTGTCAAGGGCCTCAACCAGCCGCCGCGCGTCACCCCGTCGGAGCAGCTGCGCCTCAACACCTCCATCAAGCCCACCGCGAAGCCGAAGCGGCTCGGTGTCCTCGACGGTGACAACCAGGGCTTCCCGAACGGGCGCCGGCTCACCGACGACGTGATCGACATCGCGCTCCAGGTGGTCGAGGGCGAACTGGTCGGCGCCAAGAACGACCTGGGCGACGCGGTCGACAAGAACGACAAGAAGTTCGGCCACTCCTTCCCGTACGTCGGTCTGCCGACGGCCGGTTCGCGGGGCAAGACGGTCAAGGGCAACACCACGAACAACGTGCGCAGCGCGCTGGGCGGCGGTGTCGAGGCCGGCACGGACGACACCACGCTGATCGCGGCCTCCGCGGGTGCCGGCGCGGTCGGTGTCCTGCTCATCGGCTCGGGCCTGCTGTGGTGGCGCCGCCGGAACGACCGGGCCTACTACTAGGCCCACCCGGCCGGGCCCCACGGGGCCCGGTCCACCGACCGGCGCGGTCCGCTCGTATCCATCCCCCACGGCGGGCCGCGCCCCACCGACGTCACCACCGTTGCTCGGCAAGGACTTTGAGGAGAGGGCATGTCCCCGCGTACGAACGACAGCGCGTCGCAGGACGGACGTCCGCACCCCGACGAGGGGGCTCCCGAGACCGACGGGCACGAGATCGCCGAGTCCGGTGCCGAGGCCGTCGCCGATTCCGGTTCCCGGTCCGTTGCCGAGGCCGAGTCCGGTGTCGAGCCCGGGGGCGTCGTGCCCCCGCGTGAGCCCGTCCGGGGGCGGCTGCTGCGGCTCACCGCGTGCGCGGCCGCGCTGGCCGTCGCGTTCACCGGGTTCGCGATCGCGCTGGGCGCCCGGGACGACAACGGGACGGTCGCTCTCTCCTCCTCGCCGGGGCTCCCGGCGGCACAGCTCGCCGGCGGGGACCTGGACACGTCGGTCGAGGCGTTGCAGGCCCATCTCAAGGACCAGCCGCGGGACTTCGGCTCCTGGTCGACGCTCGGCCTCGCCTATGTGGAACAGGCCCGCACCAAGGGCGACCCCTCCCGCTACCCACAGGCCGAGAAGGCCCTGAACCGTTCCCTGAAGCTGCGCCCGGACAACGACCCGGCCCTCGCCGGCCTCGCCGCGCTCGCCGCGGCCCGCCACGAGTTCGAGGACGCCCTGCGCTACGCGGACCGGGCCCTCAAGGAGAACCCGTACAGCGAACGGGCGTTGTGCAGCCGGATCGACGCCCTCGTCGAGCTCGGCCGCTACGACGAGGCGTTGAAGGCGGCGAAGCTCGCCGACACCCGCCGCCCCGGCATCCCCGTGTTCACCCGCTACGCCTATGTGCACGAGCTGCGCGGCGACGTGAAGACCGCACGCCGTGTCCTGCGGCAGGCGCTCGACTCGGCGGTCACGCGGGGCGACATCGCCTACGTGGCCACCCAGCTCGGCCAACTGGCCTGGAAGCAGGGCGACGTCAAGACGGCGCTCGACCACTACGCGCGCGCCCTGGGCGCCGACGACACCTACCTCCCCGCCCTGGAGGGCCGCGCCCGCGCCCAGGCCGCGAGCGGCGACACCCAAGAGGCCGTCCGCGGACTCGAGCAGGTCGTGTCCGCCTATCCGCTGCCGGGCCCGCTGGTCCTCCTCGGCGAGCTGTACGACGCGAAGGGCGACAAGTCGGCGGCCCGCGACCAGTACACGCTGGTGAACGCCTACACCGCGATCGCCCGCGCCAACGGCGTCAACGCCGACCTCGACACGGCGCTCGCCGCCGCAGACCACGGCGACAGGAAGGCCGCCCTGCGCGCGGCCGAGGCGGAGTGGAAGCGCCGCGAGACGGTCCACACGGCGGACGCCCTCGCCTGGGCCCTGCACGTCAACGGCCGCGACAAGGAGGCCCTGCCGTACGCCCGGCGGGCCACCGCTCCCGGCTACAAGGACGCCGCGTTCCTGTACCACCGGGGAATGGTCGAGTACGGCGCCGGCGAGAAGAAGGCCGCGAAGGCCTCCCTCGAGGCGGCACTCGATCTGAACCCCGGCTTCGCCCCGCGCGGCGCCGCCGAGGCCCGTACGACCCTGAAGGCTCTGGAGGCCAAGTGACTGCCCCTCGGCGCCTGTTCGCCTCCTGCGCGGCGGTCCTCACGGCCGCCTGCGCCCTGGTGCTCGTGCCCAGCGGAACCGCCAGCGCACACCCGCTCGGCAACTTCACCGTCAACCGGTACGACGGGCTGGTCGCCGCCCCCGGACAGCTCAGGATCCTCCATGTGGAGGACCTGGCGGAGATCCCCGCCACCCAGGCCGAGCCCGCCATCGAGCGCCAGGGCAGGGCGGGGTGGGCCCGCGAGCGGTGCGCGACGGCCGCCGGGGACACCGAGGTGACGGTCGACGGACGGGCCGTCGAGGTGACCGTCGCGTCGAGCCGGGCCCAGGAGCGGCCGGGCCAGGCCGGGCTGAAGACCCTCCGCGTGGAGTGCCGGCTGAGGGCCGCCCTGCCGGACCGGGCCGTCGACGTGCGCTTCCACGCCGCCGTGGACTCCGGACCCGGCTGGCGCGAGGTCACCGCGCAGGGCGACCGGATGACCCTGACGGGGTCGGACGTGCCGGAGGAGTCGGTGTCGGACCGGCTCACCGACTACCCCCAGGAGCTGCTCCAGTCCCCCGAGGACACCGCGGCCGCGTCCCTCCAGGTGCGGCCCGGCGGTCCCGCGCTGGCGGAGCGTGAGGGCGACGCGCCGGGGGCCTCGATCCTCCCGCGCGGCGCGGACCGCTGGACCCGGGCCCTGGACGACCTGGTCTCCAGCCACGAGCTCACCCTCGGCTTCGGGGCGCTGGCCTTCGGCATCGCCCTGTTCCTCGGCGCGATGCACGCGCTCGCCCCGGGCCACGGCAAGACGCTGATGGCCGCGACCGCCGCCGCCCGCGACCGGGCCCGGATGCGCGATGTGCTCCCCATGGCCGCGTCGGTGACGATCACCCACACCCTGGGCGTGGTCGCCCTCGGCCTGCTGGTCCTCGCCGGCTCCGCCGCCGCCCCGTCCGTCATCACCTGGCTCGGCATCGCGAGCGGCCTCTTCGTGATGACGGCGGGCGTGGCTCTGGCCCGCCGTCATCACGAAGAG
>NZ_LIRK01000129.1 GCF_001419765.1 Streptomyces torulosus | reverse complement strand
GAGGACGAAGGACGCCGACGGCATGGCCGTCGCGTCCTTCGTCCTCGGCCTTCTCGGCCTCCTCGTGCTCAACCTCTTCCTCGGCCCCATCGCCATCGTCCTCGCCGCCCTCGCCCTGAAGCGGGGCACCACGAGGCGGGGCCGGGCGTTCCTCGGCCTCGGTCTGGGCGTGGCCGACCTGGTGATCCTGGCCGTTCTCACCCAGACGACGAACACGGTGTCCTGGAGCTTCTGAGCCGCACAGGACCGGCCGGACCGGGAGGGGCACCCCACACCCCGACCGCCGCGGCACCGTCGCCGCGGACGCCGTCATGGCCGGGGGTCGACCCCACCGCCGTAGCGGCCGAGGCCGGCGCGCGGCGCCCCCGTAGAATCGGGCACACCATGGCTTACCTCGACCACGCGGCGACGACCCCGATGCTCCCGGAGGCGGCAGAGGCGCTGACCGCCCAGCTGAGCGTCACCGGCAACGCCTCCTCGCTGCACGCCTCCGGCCGCAGAGCCCGCCGCACCGTCGAGGAGGCCCGCGAGACCCTCGCGGAGGCCCTCGGAGCCCGCCCCAGCGAGGTCGTGTTCACCTCCGGCGGCACCGAGGCCGACAACCTCGCCGTGAAGGGGCTGTACTGGTCCCGCCGCGCCGCCGACCCGGCCCGCACCCGGGTCCTCGCGAGCCCCGTCGAGCACCACGCCGTCCTCGACGCCGTCCACTGGCTCGGCGAACACGAGGGCGCCACCGTCGAGTACCTCCCCGTCGACACCTACGGCCGCGTCCACCCCGACGCCCTGCGCGAGGCCATCGCCCGCGACCCCGACGACGTGGCGCTCGCCACCGTGATGTGGGCCAACAACGAGATCGGCACCCTCATGCCGGTGCGTGAACTCGCCGACGCCGCCGCGGAGTTCGGCGTCCCGCTGCACGCCGACGCCGTCCAGGCCTTCGGCCAGGTCCCCGTCGGCTTCGGGGACTCCGGTCTCGCCGCCATGACCGTCTCCGGCCACAAGATCGGCGGCCCGTACGGCATCGGCGCGCTCCTCCTGGGCCGCGAGTACAGCCCCGTACCGGTGCTGCACGGCGGCGGCCAGGAACGCCATGTCCGCTCCGGCACCCTCGACGTCCCGGCCGTCGCCTCCTTCGCCGTCGCCGGCCGGCTCGCCGCCGAGCAACAGGAGTGGTTCGCCCGGGAGATCGGCTCCCTGCGGGACTCCCTGGTCGACGCGATCCGTACGGCGGTACCGGACGCGCTCCTCGGTGGTGACCCGGTGGACCGGCTGCCCGCCAACGCCCACTTCACCTTCCCCGGCTGCGAGGGCGACTCCCTGCTGCTGCTCCTCGACGCCCAGGGCATCGAGTGCTCCACCGGCTCGGCCTGCACCGCCGGTATCGCCCAGCCCAGCCATGTCCTCCTCGCCACCGGCGCCGACCCCGACCTCGCCCGCGGCACCCTCCGCTTCTCCCTCGGCCACACCTCCACGGAGGCCGACGTGGAAGCGGTCGCCAAGGCGATCGGCCCCGCGGTGGAACGCGCCCGCAACGCGGGCCTGACCTGAGGCCCGATGTCCGAACGGTTCAGGCCGGCGCCGCGCCCGATCCCTTCGCCGCCGCGGCGCGCACCAGCTTCATGTAGCGGTCCCAGTCCCAGTGCTCGCCGGGGTCGGTGTGGTCGGTACCCGGCACCTCGACATGGCCGATGATGTGCTCGCGGTCGAGCGGGATGTCGTAGCGCGCGCAGATCCGGGCCGTGAGACGGGCGGACGCCTCGTACATCTCGTCCGTGAAGTCCTGCGGGCGGTCGACGAAACCCTCGTGCTCGATGCCGACGCTCCGCTCGTTGTAGTCGCGGTTGCCCGCGTGGTACGCCACGTCCAGCTCGCGGATCATCTGGGTGACATGGCCGTCCTTGCGGACGATGTAGTGCGACGCCGCCCCGTGCTTCGGATCCTGGAAGACCTTCACGGCACTGGCGAAGCTGCCCTGGGTGACATGGATGACCACCATGTCTATGCCGAAGTCGTCCGGCCGGTCCGCCAGCCGCCAGTTCGCGTCCGAGGCCGCCACCCACCTCGCGCCCGCGTAGTCGACCTCGCCCTCCTTGCGCGGCTTCGAGACGCCCGGCACCCGCCACCACGCGCGCGTCAGCTCGTCACGTGCCACGACGGCCGTACCCACGGCGGCCACGGCCGCGCCGATCAGCAGGGCCCGGCGGCCCACGCGCCGGCCCCCGTCCTTGCCCCTGCTCCGGGAAGCACCGTCCCCGGACGCCGTTCTGGTGCCCACGAGCCGTCAACGGATACTCGCGGGCTCCGGTTCCCGGCGCCCCGTACCCTGGATGCGTTATGACTGACACCTCGCAGCGCCCCCGCCCCCTCCGTGTCCTCGCCGCCATGTCCGGCGGGGTCGACTCCGCCGTGGCCGCCGCCCGCGCCGCGGAAGCCGGGCACGACGTGACGGGCGTCCACCTGGCGCTCTCCGCGAACCCGCAGTCGTTCCGCACGGGCGCCCGGGGCTGCTGCACCATCGAGGACTCCCGCGACGCCCGCCGCGCCGCCGACGTCATCGGCATCCCGTTCTACGTGTGGGACCTCGCCGACCGCTTCCGCGAGGACGTGGTCGAGGACTTCATCGCCGAGTACGAGGCCGGCCGCACCCCCAACCCGTGCCTGCGCTGCAACGAGAAGATCAAGTTCGCGGCCCTGCTCGACAAGGCGCTCGCCCTCGGCTTCGACGCCGTCTGCACGGGCCACTACGCCAAGGTGATCGTCCACGACGACGGCACACGCGAGCTGCACCGCGCCTCCGACATGGCCAAGGACCAGTCGTACGTCCTCGGCGTGCTCGACGAGAAGCAGCTCGCCCACGCCCTGTTCCCGCTGGGCGACACGGTGACGACCAAGGACGAGATCCGCGCGGAGGCCGAGCGCCGGGGCCTGTCGGTCGCCAAGAAGCCCGACTCGCACGACATCTGCTTCATCGCCGACGGCGACACCCAGGGCTTCCTCGCGAGCCGCCTCGGCAAGGCCGAGGGCGACATCGTCGACGAGTCCGGCACCGTCCTCGGCACCCACGAGGGCGCCTACGGCTACACCATCGGCCAGCGCAAGGGGCTCCGCATCGGCACCCCGGCGCCCGACGGCAAGCCGCGCTACGTCCTCGACATCTCCCCGGTGAACAACACCGTCACCGTCGGCCCCGCGGCCGCCCTCGACGTCGACGGCCTCACCGCGATCAAGCCCCGCTGGTGCGGCGCCGCGCCCACCGGCCCCGGCACCTACACCGCCCAGCTCCGCGCCCACGGCGGCGAGACCGACGTGACCGCCGAGCTGATCGACGGCGACCTCCACGTCCGCTTCACCGAGCCCGTCCGCGGCGTCGCCCCCGGCCAGGCGATCGTCCTGTACGACGGCACGCGCGTGGTGGGCTCGGCGACGATCGCGTCGACCACGCGCGCGAAGGCGGGCGCCGTCTGAGGGGCGCGAGCCCCGGCCCGGGTGCCCGTCCGTCACGAACGCCTCCCTCCGGGTAGCCATCCGCCCGAGGACGGCGCAGGCTGCTGGTGAGTTCTCCCTACGGGCCGCAGGAAGCCCAGGAGGTCGCCGTGACAGCCACAGACCCGGCCGGAAGGCCGTCCGGGAAGCCGACGGCGGATCCGTCGAGGAACCGCCGCAGCCTCACCCACCGGGTCCGCTACGCCCTGCGCCACCCCAAGCGCGTGCCGGCGCACGCCCGCCGGGTGGCGCGCGACACCTGGTTGCGGCTCAAGCACCGCGACCACATCGCCTACTACCGGGCCGTGATGGCCGCCGACACCGCCCGCAGCCCCGAGGCCGCCGTCGGGCACAACCCCTCGGTCGAGAAGTGGGAACGCGTCGGACGGATGCAGTTCGACTACCTCCTGCGGCACGGTCTGGAGCCCCGGCACCGGATGCTGGAGATCGGCTGCGGGAACCTGCGCGCCGGGCGGCTGTTCATCGACCACCTGGACGCCGGGAACTACTACGGGATCGACATCTCGCCGGCCATCCTCCTGGAGGCCCAGCGCACCCTCGTCCGGCAGGGGCTTCAGTCCAAACTGCCCTACCTCGTGCTCGTCGCCGACCTGACCTTCGAGTTCCTGCCCGAGGCCCACTTCGACGTCGTCCACGCGCACAGCGTGTTCTCGCACTCACCGGCGCACGTCATAGAGCAGTGCTTCGCCCACGTCGGCCGCGTCCTCGCCCCCGGCGGCTTCTTCGACTTCACCTACGGCCGCACCGAGGGCAAGGAGCACCAGGTGCTGCACGAGGACTTCTACTACCGCACCGACACCCTGGTGGAACTCGCCGCGCAGTACGGCCTGACCGCCCGCTTCATGGACGACTGGGAGGAACTACCGCACCGCCAGTCCAAGATCCGCCTGAGCCGCCCCTCGGGGACCGGTGACCGACCGGGCCCCGATGTCGGTGGCACGCCCTAACGTGGACCCATGAACATCTGCGTCTTCCTCTCCGCCGCCGACCTCGACGACCGCTACACCCGCCCCGCGCGGGAGTTCGCGAAGCTCATCGGCAAGGGCGACCACACCCTCGTGTGGGGCGGCTCGGACGTCGGGCTGATGAAGGTGGTCGCCGACGGCGTGCAGGAGGCGGGCGGCAGACTCCTCGGCGTCTCCGTGGAGTTCCTGGCGGCCAAGGCGCGGCCCGGCACCGACGAGATGGTCATCGCCCACGACCTCGCCGAGCGCAAGCGGCTCCTGCTGGAGAAGGCCGACGCGGTCGTGATCATGGTGGGCGGCACCGGCACGCTCGACGAGGCCACCGAGATCCTGGAACTGAAGAAGCACGGCCACACCGACAAGCCCGTGGTGCTCCTCAACACGGCGGGCTTCTACGACGGCCTCAAGGAGCAGTTCCGCCGCATGGAGGACGAGGGCTTCCTGCCCCGCCCCCTCACCGACCTGGTGTTCTTCGCGGAGGAGCCGGTGGGGGCGATGGCGTACCTGGAGGAGAGCCAGGGAGTGGAGTGAGCCGGGCACGGGCCCGGCCGGGGCACGGACTCCGGCTGCCCCGGGGTGATGCGAGCATGACCGCATGGCTACTCATGTGATCACCGGAGCGGGGTCCGGCATCGGCGAGGCCGTGGCCCGCCGTCTGCACGAGCGCGGCGACGACCTCGTGCTGCACGCGCGCGACGCCGGCCGCGCGAAGGAACTGGCGGCACGGTTCCCGGGGGCGAAGACCCTGGTCGGCGATCTCGCGGACCCGGACAAGCTCTCCTGGGCGTTCTCCCACCAGACCCTGCCCGACCGCGTGGACTCCCTGCTGCACATCGCCGGGGTGATCGACCTCGGCCGGGTCGGCGACCTCACTCCCAAGTCCTGGCGCCACCAGCTCAACGTCAACCTCATCGCCCCCGCCGAGCTGACCCGGCACTTCCTGCCCCAGCTGCGCGCCGCCCGGGGCCACGTCGTGTTCGTCAACTCCGGCTCAGGACTGCACGCCTACGCCGACTGGGCCGCCTACGCCGCCTCCAAGCACGGCCTGAAGGCCCTCGCCGACTCCCTGCGCCACGAGGAGCACGGCAACGGGGTCCGGGTCACCACGGTCTACCCCGGCCGCACGGCCAGCCCCATGCAGGCGAAGGTCCACCAGCAGGAGGGCAAGGAGTACGACCCGTCCCAGTGGATCGCGCCCGAGTCCGTGGCGACGACGATCCTCATGGCGCTGGACCTCCCACGGGACGCCGAGGTCAACGACCTGACGGTCCGGCCCGGCCGCTGACCTGTTGCCGCCGGGCGCCCAGTAGCTCGGGGCCGGGGGCGCGTCTGCGGGTGCGGGTGGGTGGGGGTTGTTCGCGCAGTTCTCCGCGCCCCTGAAAAGCGCCCGGGGCTGCGCCCCGTGCTTTTCGATGAAGGCCGGGCCGCAGGCCCATGCCTTCAGGGGCGCGAGGAACTGCGCGACCAGCCACTCACCCACCCGCACCCGGCACCGAACACGCGCCCGGCCCTGCGTCAGCAGCAGCGCCCCTCCGGCCGCTCCTCCCGGCGCCGGGTCCGCAGGACGTCGTACTCCCTGCGTGTCGGGACCGGCACCCCGGCGTGCCCGCGGCGGTGCCGCTCGCAGTAGCGGTCGTACTCGGCCTCCCCCGTCAGCTCCCGGAGGTACCAGCGCACGGTCCGTGCCCAGTGGCGGACGTTCGGGGCCGTCATCGGCGGGCCCCCACGAGATCGTCGTCGGACCGCTCGGGCAGGTCGTCGATGCGGGACTCGACGTAGGGCGCCTCGGTCGTCGGGAGCGGGGACGGGGAGCGTACGGCGCGGACGCAGACCACCGCGCAGTTGACCAGGACCGTGAGGACGAGGAGGAGGAAGATCGCCATGATCACGCCGTCGACCGTGTTGTTGAGGACGATGGTGTGCATGTCGTCCATGGTCGTGGCGCCGGGCAGCAGCTCGCCCTTGTCGATGGCGGCCGCGTACTTGTCGCGCAGGGCGAAGAAGCCGATCGCCGGGTTGTCGGAGAAGATCTTCTGCCAGCCGGCGGTGAAGGTGACGGCCACGTCCCAGGCCAAGGGGATGCCCGTGACCCAGGCCCAGCGGAGCTTGCCGGACTTGATCAGGACGGTCGTGGTGACGGCGAGGGCGACCGCGGCGAGCAGCTGGTTGGCGATGCCGAAGAGGGGGAACAGCTGCTTGATCCCGCCGAGGGGGTCGGTGACACCGGCGTACAGGAAGTAGCCCCAGGCGCCGACGACGAGGGCGCTGGTGATCCAGATGCCCGGCTTCCAGGTGACCCGGCCGATCGGCTTCCAGACGTTGCCGAGCATGTCCTGGAGCATGAAGCGGCCCACGCGGGTGCCGGCGTCCACGGTGGTGAGGATGAACAGCGCCTCGAACATGATCGCGAAGTGGTACCAGAAGGCCTTCATCCCGGCGCCGCCGAAGACCCCGGCGAAGATCTCCGACATGCCGACGGCCAGGGTGGGCGCGCCGCCGGAGCGACCGACGAGGGTCTCCTCCTCGACGGCCTTGGCCGCCGCGGTGAGCTGCTCGGGGGTGATGGTGAAGCCGAGGTTCTTGACCGCCTCGGCGGCGGTGTCGACGGTCGGGCCGAGCAGCGCGGCCGGGGAGTTCATGGCGTAGAAGAGGCCGGGCTCCAGGACGCACGCGGCGATCAGGGCCATCACGGCGACGAAGGACTCCGTCAGCATGGAGCCGTAGCCGATGAGCCGGACCTGGGACTCCTTGCGGATCAGCTTCGGGGTGGTGCCGGAGGAGACCAGGGCGTGGAAGCCGGAGAGGGCGCCGCAGGCGATGGTGATGAAGAGGAACGGGAAGAGGGAGCCCGCGAAGACCGGTCCGGCGCCGGTGTGGGCGAACTCGGTGACCGATTCGGCCCGGAGGTTCGGGGCGGCGATGACCACGCCGACGGCCATCAGGGCGATGGTGCCGACCTTCATGAAGGTGGAGAGGTAGTCGCGGGGCGCGAGCAGCATCCACACGGGGAGCACGGAGGCGACGAAGCCGTAGCCGACCAGGCAGAAGACCAGGGTCTCGGGGCTCCAGACGAAGTACTCGGCGAGGGAGGAGTCCTGGATACAGCCGCCGCCGAGGATGGCGAGCAGGAGGAGGGCCACGCCGATGAAGCTGGTCTCGACGACCCGGCCGGGGCGCAGGTAGCGCAGGTAGAAGCCCATGAAGAGGGCGATGGGGATGGTCATGGTGACCGAGAAGGTGCCCCACGCGGACTCGGCGAGGGCGTTGACGACGACCATCGCGAGCACGGCGAGCAGGATGATCATGATGGCGAAGACGCCGATCAGCGCGGCGGCTCCGCCCACCTTGCCGATCTCGTCACGGGCCATCTGGCCGAGGCTCTTGCCGTCCCGGCGCATGGAGAGGAACAGGACGATCATGTCCTGGACGGCACCGGCGAAGATGACGCCCGCGATGATCCAGATCGTGCCCGGCAGATAGCCCATCTGCGCGGCGAGGACGGGGCCGACCAGCGGACCGGCACCCGCGATGGCCGCGAAGTGGTGGCCGAACAGCACCCGCTTGTCGGTGGGGTGGTAGTCGACGCCGTCCTCCAGCCGTTCGGCCGGGGTGGCGCGGGTGTCGTCGACCTGGAGGACCCGGCGGGCGATGAACCGGGAGTAGAAGCGGTAGGCGATCGCGTACGAGCCGAGGGCCGCCACGACCAGCCAGACGGCGGAGATCTCCTCGCCTCGCGACAGGGCGAGCACGGCCCAGCCGATGGCGCCGACGAGGGCGACGGTGATCCATATCGCGAGGGACTTCGGCGACATCCGGGGCTTTTCCGGCTCCGTACGACCGGATTCGGGCATGGCTGATGTGGGCATGGCGGCTCCTGACCTCAACGGGTGTGCGGCAAGACAGGCGGAGAGAAGAAGGCGAGAAGGAGGGTGCGGCTCAGCGAGGCCGGTATCGGCGCCGTTCTCGGCGCCGGTCTCGCTGTCGTTCCGTCAGCGCGTACGCGGCGAGCAGGCAGAGGCCGCATCCCGGCACCCAGGCGAGCTGGTACCAGTAGAAGAACGGCGTCCCGGCCAGTCGCGGCTCGGCACCGGCGTACCAGGGGACCCACAGCAGGCCCGCGGCGGGCGCGAGGAGCAGTACGGCGATCGCGACGCGCCGTAGCCGGTGGTGACCGGTCCGTGGCATGACCTGCGCTCCTCTCCCGCTTCCTGTGGGTCTGTGCAAGAGTTGCCCACCCGCTCGGATCGGTTGACAGCGAATTTCGACGAGATTCCGCGAAATTTCCTCCAGTCCCCGGTCAACCGAAGCGGCGGTCCACGCAACTACCGCGTGAAGGCCCCCCGGCGCGCCAAAGGCGGCGCGGCACCCCCGGGACGGTGCGGGGCCAGGCACACCAAGGACGGTGAACCATGGCTGACGCTGCCATGACCGCGACGTTCCTCGCCGTGATCGGCGGAGCGTCGCTGCTCGCCGTGACCGCGCGCCGGCTGCGCCCCACCGACCGGCTGCCGTCCCTGGAGGGGTGGGCGCTGGCCGACCGCTCCCTCGGCCCGGTGTGGACCTGGCTGCTGCTCGGCGGCACCATCTTCACGGCGTACACCTTCACCGCCGTGCCCGGCCTCGCGTACGGCAACGGGGCGCCCGCGTTCTTCGCGGTGCCGTACACGGTGATCGTCTGCCCGCTGGCCTTCGTGCTGCTGACCCGGCTGTGGGAGGTGGCCCGGCGCCACGGCTATGTGACGGCGGGGGACTTCGTGCGCGGCCGGTACGGTTCGGCGCCGCTCGCGCTGGTGGTGGCGCTGACCGGGATCCTCGCGACGATGCCGTACCTGGCGCTGCAGCTGCTCGGCATCCGCGCGGTGCTGACGGCCGGGGGCGTCTACCCGAAGGGCGCGGCCGGTGATCTGGTGATGGTGGCGCTGTTCGCGGGGCTCGCCGTGGCGACGTACCGGCACGGGCTGCGGGCGCCCGCCGTGATCTCGGCGCTGAAGGCGGTGGCCGTCTTCGTGTCGCTGACCGCCGTGTGCTGGCTGGTCCTGCGCCGGTTCGGCGGTCCGGGCCCGGTCTTCGACGGGGCGGCGGAGCGGCTCGGCGGACCGGCCCTGCTCCTCTCCCCCGAGCAGCAGCCCGCCTATGCCACGCTCGCGCTCGGCTCGGCGCTCGCCCTGCTGATGTACCCGCACGTGCTGACCGCCGGGTTCGCCGCCGACGGCCCGCGCACCGTCCGCAAGGTCACGGTGGCCCTGCCGGCCTGGACCGGGCTGCTCGCCCTCTTCGGCTTCCTCGGCGTCGCGGCGCTCGCGACCGGGGTGCGGGCACCGGAGGGCGGCGCCGAGGCGGCCGTCCCGATGCTGGTGGACCGGCTGATGCCGGGGCCGCTGGCCGGGCTGGTGTTCGGGGCGATCACCGTGGGCGCGCTGGTCCCGGCGGCGGTGATGTCGATCGCGGCCGCCACCGGCTTCGTCCGCAATGTGTACGTGGAGTACTTCCAGCCCACCGCCACGCCGAAGCGGCAGGTGCGGATCGCCAAGGCTGTGTCGCTGACCGCGAAGGTGGGGGCGGTGGCGTTCGTGTTCGGGCTGCGCGACCAGGACGCCATCAACCTCCAGCTGCTGGGCGGGGTGTGGATCCTGCAGATCTTCCCGGCGGTGGCGGTCGGCCTCTTCACCGGACGGCTGCATCCCCGGGGGCTGCTCGCCGGGTGGGCCGTCGGCATGGTGACCGGCACGTTCCTGGTGGTGCGGGAGGGGTTCTCCTCGATCGTGCTGCTGGGCGGCGGCTCGCTGGAGGTCTACGCCGGCCTGCTCGCCCTCCTGGTGAACCTGACCGTGGCGGTGGCCGCCACCGCGGTCCTCGAACGGCTCGGCGTCCCGCGCGGCGCCGACGCGACCGACCTACCGTCCCGCCTGACCGTCAGGCGGCGCCCCGAGACGGGAGCGAGCAACCCGTGAGACGCAGACACCACATAAGCGTGCCGGTGCCACCGCCGACGACCCCCGCCGACGGGTCGCGGGGAGGCGGCGTACGGCCCCCGGCGGCCGTCGAACCGCTGGTGCCGCGGCCGGCGCGTCCGGGCGAGCCCCTCGCCCCCGCCGCGAGCGACCCGGTCGACGTGGAGCGCGAGGCCGGTGTCGCCCGGCTGTTCGAGCTGCACTACTCCTCGATGCTGCGGCTCGCGGTCCTGCTGGGCGCCGACGACCCCGAGAACGTGGTGGCCGAGGCGTACTACCAGATCTACCGGAAGTGGCGGCGTCTGAAGGACGCCGAGGCGGCCGAGGCGTATCTGCGCTCCACGGTCTGCAACCTCACCCGGATGCGGATACGGCACCTCCAGGTCGTCCGCAGGCACACGGAGACCCCGCCGGACGAGGCGGTCGCCTCCGCCGAGAGCACGGCCCTGCTCCACGACGACCAGCGGGTGCTGATCGGCGCGCTCCAGCAGCTGCCCGCCCGGCAGCGGGAGGCGCTCGTGCTGCGCCACTGGCTGGGGCTGAAGGAGAGCGAGATCGCCGCCGCGATGGGGATCTCCTGCGGCTCGGTCAAGACCCACACCGCACGCGGCCTCGCCGCCCTGACCCAGGCGATGGAGGCCCGGCGATGAACGACACCACCGGCAACGACACCGGCCGGGACCGCACCGAGCGGGAACTGGAGGAGGCGCTCGCCGCGCTCGCGGGCGGCGTCCACGCGGCCCCCGACGCCTACCGCACGGCCCGCGGCGACTGGCTCCGCCGCGAACGCCGCCGTCGGCTCGTCCTCGCCGTACTGATCATGGTCGTGTTCGCGCTGGCCACCCTGATCGGCCTCTGGGTCCTCAACCAGACCCCGTCGAGCCCCGGCGTGATCTTCTCGGGGGTGGGCGGCACGACGGCGGGCACCGGGCCGGGCTGAGCGCGAGGGCCGCCGGCAACCGTGCGCCCGGCGTGACGCATTCCGTGGGACTGATCATCCCCTGCTCAGGGAACCCGGCTTCCGTGCACCCCCGAATAGAGGACTACGCGCTGATCGGTGACCACCAGACGGCCGCCCTGGTGAGCAACCGGGGCTCGATCGACTGGCTGTGCCTGCCCCGGTTCGACTCGGCGGCCTGCTTCGCCGCGTTGCTGGGCACCGAGGAGAACGGGCACTGGCGGATCGCGCCGACCGGCGCCGGGACCTGTACGCGGCGCGCGTACCGCAAGGACACGCTGGTCCTGGACACCGAGTGGGAGACGGACGACGGCGCGGTCCGCGTGACCGATCTGATGCCGCAGCGCGACCGCGCCCCCGACGTCGTCCGCGTCGTCGAGGGCCTGGCGGGCCGGGTGACCGTCCGCTCCACGATCCGCCTCCGCTTCGACTACGGCTCGGCCGTCCCCTGGATGCGCCGGTCCGACGGCCACCGGGTGGCGGTCGCGGGCCCGGACGCGGTCTGGCTGCGCAGCGAGCCCGAGGTGCGTACCTGGAGCGAGGACCGCGCCACCTACGCCGAGTTCACCGTGGAACCGGGCGAGAAGGTCGCGTTCGTCCTCACCTGGCACCCCTCGCACGAGCCGCGCCCCCGCCTGGTCGACCCGTACGAGTCGCTGCGCACGAGCGTGCACGACTGGCGGGCCTGGGCGGCGCACTGCCGGTACGACGGGCCGTACCGGGACGAGGTGGTCCGCTCCCTGATCACCCTCAAGGCCCTCACCTACGAACCCACCGGCGGGATCGTCGCGGCCGCCACCACCTCGCTCCCCGAGGAGATCGGCGGGGTGCGCAACTGGGACTACCGCCACTGCTGGCTGCGCGACTCCACCCTCACCCTCGGCGCCCTGCTCGCCTGCGGTTACCAGCAGGAGGCCGAGGCCTGGCGTGACTGGCTGCTGCGCGCGGTCGCAGGCGACCCGGCGGACCTGCGGATCATGTACGGCCTGGCCGGTGAACGGCGCCTGCCCGAGTACGAACTGCCGTGGCTGGCCGGCTACGAGAACTCCCGCCCCGTCCGCATCGGCAACGACGCCATCCAGCAGAGGCAGCTCGACGTGTACGGCGAGGTCATGGACTCCCTGTCCCTGTCCCGGAGTTCGGGTCTGCCCACGAAGCCCCAGATGTGGCGGATGCAGTGCACCCTGATGGAGTACCTGCGGTCGGTGTGGCGGGAGCCCGACGAGGGGCTGTGGGAGGTGCGCGGGCCGCGTCGGCACTTCACGCACTCCAAGGTGATGTCCTGGGCGGCCGCCGACCGGGCGGTGCGCACCCTGGAGGACGACCCGGAGCTGTCCGGCGACCTCGACGGCTGGCGCGCGCTGCGGGACGAGATCCACCACGAGGTCTGCGCCCGCGGCTACGACGCCGAACGCAACACGTTCACCCAGTCGTACGGCTCCCGCGAGCTCGACGCGTCGCTGCTGCTCCTCCCCCGGATGGGCTTCCTGCCGCCGGACGACCCCCGGGTCGTCGGCACCGTCGACGCGATCCGTGAGGAGCTGTGCCACGACGGCTTCGTGCGCCGCTACAGCGCCGACCACCTCTCCTCGACGGCGTCCGTCGACGGGCTGCCGGGCAGCGAGGGCACGTTCCTCGTGTGTTCGTTCTGGCTCGCCGACGCCCTGCATCTGACCGGCCGCACGAAGGAGGCCCGCGAGCTGTTCGAGCGGCTGCTCGGGCTCACCAACGACGTGGGACTGCTCGCCGAGGAGTACGACCCGGTCGCGGGCCGGCAGCTGGGGAACTTCCCGCAGGCGTTCAGCCATGTCGGCCTGGTGGGCACCGCCCTCGCCCTGTTCGACGGGGACGAGGCAGGATAGGGCCATGGATCTTGGGCTGAAGGACCGTGTCTACATCGTCACCGGCGCGACCCGCGGGCTGGGCAACGCGGCGGCGCGGGAACTCGTCGCCGACGACGCGAAGGTGGTCGTGACCGGCCGCGAGGAGGAGAGCGTGGCCGAGGCGGTGGCCGCGCTCGGGCCGAACGCGGTGGGGGTGGCCGCCGACAACGCCGACCCGGAGACCGCCGGCCGTCTCATCGCGGTCGCCCGCGAGCGGTTCGGGCGGTTCGACGGCGTCCTCGTCAGCGTGGGCGGGCCCGCGCCCGGTTTCGTCGCGGACAACACGGACGAGCAGTGGACCGCCGCGTTCGAGTCGGTGTTCCTGGGGGCGGTCCGGCTGGCGCGGGCCGCCGCCGAGGAGCTGGGCGAGGGCGGTGTCATCGGGTTCGTGCTGTCCGGGTCGGTGCACGAGCCGATCCCCGGTCTGACCATCTCCAACGGCCTGCGGCCGGGTCTGGCCGGCTTCGCCAAGTCGCTCTCCGACGAGCTGGGGCCGCGCGGGATCCGGGTCGTGGGACTGCTGCCGGCCCGGATCGACACGGACCGGGTGCGGGAGCTGGACGGGATGTCGGCCGACCCGGAGGCCACGCGCGCCGCGCACGAGTCGCGGATCCCGCTGCGGCGCTACGGGCGGCCGGAGGAGTTCGGGCGGACGGCGGCGTTCCTGTTGTCCCCGGCCGCGTCCTATCTGACGGGCCTCATGCTGCCGGTCGACGGCGGCATGCGCCACGGCTTCTGACCCTCGTCGGGGGTCGCGGCTTCGTCAGCTCACGCGTTCCGCACGGTGCTTGACCCCACGCAGTCTGACCTCCGCCGGCAGCGCCGCCAGGCCCGCCGAGTCCCTGGCGTGCGCCACGGCCTCGGTGGTCAGACGGTGCAGGGTGTCGGCGGGGTGCGCATGGGGTTGGAGGCGGGCGCGGAGCCGGGCCTCGGGGGCGCCTCGGCGGCCGGTGAGATGGGCGTGGGCCCGTTCGACGCCGTCCAGCCGGGCGGCCTCCGTGGTCAGGACGCCCTCCAGGGCGTGGCCCCGCAGCAGCGCGCCCTCGCCGTCGCCGGTGTCGACGAGGACCTCGGTGAGCCGGTGGCGGCGCAGTACGGCGGTCAGCCACCACAGGGCGAGCAGCACCAGCAGGGCGAGCACGGCGATGACGGTGGGCCACCACCAGCCCTCGTCGCGCCACCGGGTGCGTTCGGCCTGGCTGAGCAGCACGTCGTGCCGTCCGTCGTGGATCCACCAGGAGGGCGGTTCCAGGCCGAGTCCGACGGCGAGCACGGCGCCGCCGAGCACGAGGAGCACCAGGCCGACGATCCCGAGCAGCACCCTGTTCACGGTCCGCAGCACGGTGTCACCCCTTCCGGCCGGGGCGCCGTACGTGCACGGACAGGGCGGGCGGCCGGGCGAGGCCCAGGCCCCGGATGCCGTCGGCGAGCGTGGCGTCGAGGTCGGCCCGGACCTCGTCGAGTTCCCGGAAGTGGGACACCGCGCGGGCGTCGACCCTCTTGCGGCCGACGCGGACGCGTACGGACTGCACGCCGGACACCTCCATGGCCCGGTCGCGCAGCACCAGTGCGGCGGCGGCCCGGTGCAGGCCCGCCCGGACGTCGGGGTCGAGGCGGCGCATCGGCAGCACGTCCCGCAGGCCGGGGGTGGCGGCCAGCACGAGCAGCCAGAGGCCGAGGGCGGCGGCGATCCCGGCGCCGGTCAGCACCCAGACGTCGTCGAGGGGGCGCTCGGCGAGTTCCCGGGCCAGGGAGCGGCGCCAGGCCATGCCGGGCCGGTCGGCGCGGACGGCGGCGATGTCGTACAGGAGGAGGCCCGCGCCCGCGAGGAGCAGCAGGGCGAGGATGCCGGCGGGGACACGGCGCGCGGACCAGAAGCGCCGCTCGCCCCCGTGCCCGTCCTCGGCCGGGGTCGGCGGGTCGTAGGCGGCGGCCGACGTGGACTGGTCCGGCCCGTCCGGCCCCTGGCCGGGGGGCGTCTCGTCGGTCTTCTCGATGACCGGCAGGCGTTGCGTGCTGCCGTCGGAGCTCTGGGGTTCGCTCATCGCGTCCTCCCCTGTGCCGCGTCGTGTGCGTGCGCCAGGTGCAGCCGTTCGACCTGGACGGCCACGTCCGATACGTGCATTCCCGCCAACGTCCCTACCCGCTCCATGACGCGGCGACGCACCGCAGCGCATTGGCCACCGATATCGGAGGGGTAAGGGAGTTCGAGGGCGACGCGGACGCGCGCGGTCTCACGATGGACGACGACCGTCGCGTTGGGGGGCGCGGAGTCCGGCGGCGGTGCCCCGAGTGCTTCGCGCGCCGCCTGGCCGGCGATCTTCGCGACGACGCGGTCGGCGATGCGCGTGGCGCCGCGGTCCGCGGGCGCGACGGACCGCGTTCCCGTGCCGCGGCCGCTGTCGGCGAGGGTCATCGGCGTCGGTCGTCACGGGGACGGAAGAAGTCGCCGAGTTCCAGGTCCCCCTCCAGGAACCGGCCGACGACGAACCCGACGGCGCCCAGCGCCGCCACCAGCAGGAAGGCGCCGAATCCGCCGAAGTATCCGGCGAAGCCCAGCGCCACTCCGGCGATCATGCCGATCACGGCCAGACTCATGCTGTGCTCCTAGGGGGGTCGGGCGCTCCTGTCACTGCAGTCGGGTCTCCGACTCCTCTTCCTCGTCCTCCGGCAGCTTCACGTCGCTGACGGCGATGTTGACCTCGACGACCTCCAGGCCCGTCATCCGTTCGACGGCGGCGATGACGTTCTCGCGCACGGCGTGGGTGACGTCGGAGATGGACACGCCGTAGTCGACGACGATCTCCAGGTCCAGCGCGGTCTGTACCTCGCCGACCTCGGCGTTCACGCCCCGGGTGACGGCCTTCGAGCCGCCGGGCACCCGGTCGCGGACGGCGCCGAAGGTCCGGGACAACCCGCTGCCCATGGTGTGTACACCGAGTACGTCGCGTGCCGCGAGCCCGGCGATCTTCTCGACCACGCCGTCGGCGATGGTCGTGCGCCCCCGGGTGGCCGGATCTCCGCCGCCGCGCCGGACGACCTTGCCGCCACCGGTCTGTCCGGGCGCCGGGTCCTTGGTGGTGTCGGGGCCCTCCGTCCGGTTCCGCTCCGTCATGTCGCTCATGGCGCACGTTCCTTCCGGTTGTCCTCCTTTGCTCACATTAAGCCGGGTTGCGTCGCCGCGCGCCGGGGATACGGCAGTCTGGAGGAATGACGGCGGACGGCTGGACCAACGCGGTACGACAGCAGCTGGGCCTGGGCCGGGTGCTCCCCCTGGGCGGCCCGCACGACGGCGCGTGGATCACGGAGGCGGCGGCCGAAGCGGTGTTGCGGCGCGCGACGGCCTCGATGCCCGGAGTGCGCCTCGGGAGCGTGCGGATCGCGCTCGCCGAGCCGGCCGGTGCGGAGGCCCCGGCTGTTCCGGCTCCTCCGAGCGCCCTCCCGCCGGGCCCCCTGCGGGTCACCGCGGACTTTCTCGCCTCGGCGGTACCGCGGGCCGAGCCGTTCCCCGTGACGGCTGCCCGGCTGCGGGCGGGCCTCGCCGAGGCCGCGGCGGAACGGCTGGGTCTCGCGGTGGCGGAGATCGATCTGCGGATGACGGACCTGCTGGGGGCCGACGAGCCCGGCGGTCCGCCCCCGCAAGGTGCGCCCGCGACGGCCGCGCCAGTCGGGGACCGCGCTCCCGCCCGGCCGGTTCCGCAGGGTGACGGCGAGGAGTCCCAGGTGACCGCCGCGGCGCTGGGCGTTCCCGGGGTGAGCCGTCTGACCGGCGTCCTCGGCGGTCCGGGGCGCGCGGTCCACATCGACACCGGGCCCGCGCTGCCCCGCCGTCATGTTCGCGTCGAGCTGGCGATGACGGAGGACAGACGGGCCGTGGACGTCGCACGCGAGGTCCGCGCGACGGTGGGCGAGGTACTCCCCGACCATCCGTCGGTGGCGGTGCTCGTCACGGCGGTCGAGTGAGTCGCCCGCCCGGCCGGGTCACCCATTCCAGGGCTGAGTCGCGCACCCCTGCGGCCGAGTCGCCTGTCTTGCGGCCGAGCCGCTCTCTCCTACCGCGGGGTCGGCCGGCGCTTCGGCGCGTGTGTCGCCGTTACTCCGCGACTCCGGCGAGGTCCCGCAGGCGGCGGGCCTGGGCGGCGCGCTCCGCGGCGCGCTGCTCCTCGTAGTCCCGGCCGTCGGCGCCACGCAGCAGCGCCTTGGTCTCGACGACCGCGTCGCGCGGCGCGGCCACGAGCGCGGCGACCAGGTCGCGTACCGCGTCGTCCAGTTGGTCGGCGGGCACGGCGAGGTTGGCCAGGCCGATGCGCTGGGCCTCCTCCGCCTGGACGAAGCGTCCGGTGAGGCAGATCTCCAGTGCGCGGCCGTAGCCGACGAGGCTCACCAGCGGATGCGTGCCGGTGAGGTCGGGCACGAGGCCCAGGCTGGTCTCGAGCATGGCGAACTGCACGTCGTCCGCGACGACGCGCAGGTCACAGGCGAGCGCGAGCTGGAAACCCGCGCCGACGGCATGTCCTTGTACGGCGGCGACGGACACGATGTCGTTCCGCCGCCACCAGGTGAACGCCTCCTGGTACTCGGCGATGGTCGCGTCGAGCGCGGCGTCGTCACGACGCGCGAGGTCGATGAACGACGGTTCGCCCTCGATGCCCTCGGGCGTGAACATCTGCCGGTTGAGCCCGGCGGAGAACGACTTGCCCTCGGCACGCAGCACGACGACCCGGACGGAGCCCGGCACCGACCGCCCGGCCTCGGCGAGCGCCCGCCACAGAGCGGGGCTCTGCGCGTTGCGCTTGGCCGGGTTGGTCAGGGTCACCGTGGCGATCGCGTCGTCGACGGTGAGCCGTACGCCGTCCTTGTCGAGCAGCGGTTCGAGCGAAGCCATGGGGCGCCTCCGATGGGTGCGGTCAGCAGAGCAGAGCTAAGTGACTGCACAGTAACCACCCGGTCGATCGGAAGACCGACCGGGTGGCCACCATCGAAGCCGATGGGCCGCCCGGCGTCAGGCCGACGCGGCCTTCTTGCCGCGCGTCGCACCGCCACGCCCTCGAAGCGTGACGCCCGACTCGCTGAGCATCCGGTGTACGAAGCCATACGAGCGGCCGGTTTCCTCGGCCAGCGCCCGAATGCTCGCACCGGAGTCGTACTTCTTCTTCAGGTCTGCCGCGAGCTTGTCGCGCGCGGCGCCGGTAACCCGGCTGCCCTTCTTCAGAGTCTCGGCCACCCGGTCCTCCTCATGGGAAGTGCGCTCTGGTCTCCTCATGATCACCCCTCCGGGGCGTGATGGCCACCCATTCGGCAAGGTCCGTGGGACAAGCTTGTGACGACAGGAGCACGTCCCCACGAGCGGAACCTGTCATTCCGCGCAGGCTTGTCCGTACGGCCGAACGAGTGGATTCACGAAGCGGCAGGTCAGAGACGTGCGACGGCCGAGCCCCGCGCACAGCGGGGCTCGGCCGTGACATTCGTGTACGACACACCTCGGTACGAGGAGATCTCACACAGATGATGGATCACCGATGGGCCGAATGATCCATAGGCCGTTGATCAACGGTTCGGCCGGACCTTCGGCGCCAAGGACCGGTCAGGCGAGTGCCACCAGGTCGGCGTAGTCGGCACCCCACAGGTCCTCGACACCGTCCGGCAGGAGGATGATCCGCTCCGGCTGGAGCGCCTCCACCGCGCCCTCGTCGTGAGTCACGAGGACGACCGCGCCCTTGTAGGTGCGCAGTGCCCCGAGGATCTCCTCGCGGCTGGCGGGGTCGAGGTTGTTGGTGGGCTCGTCGAGCAGCAGGACGTTCGCCGACGACACCACCAGGGTGGCGAGGGCGAGCCGGGTCTTCTCGCCGCCGGAGAGGACACCGGCGGGCTTGTCGACGTCGTCGCCGGAGAACAGGAACGAGCCGAGCACCTTGCGGACCTCGACGAGGTCCATGTCGGGGGCGGCGGAGCGCATGTTCTCCAGGACCGTGCGGTCCGGGTCGAGGGTCTCGTGCTCCTGGGCGTAGTAGCCGAGCTTGAGGCCGTGGCCGGGACGGACCTCGCCCGTGTCGGGCTGCTCGACCCCACCGAGCAGCCGCAGCAGGGTGGTCTTGCCGGCGCCGTTGAGGCCGAGGATGACGACCCGGGAACCCTTGTCGATGGCGAGGTCGACGTCGGTGAAGATCTCCAGCGAGCCGTACGACTTCGACAGGCCCTCGGCCATCAGGGGGGTCTTGCCGCAGGGCGCGGGCTCCGGGAAGCGGAGCTTGGCGACCTTGTCGGAGACCCGGACCGCTTCCAGGCCGGCGAGCAGCCGGTCGGCCCGCTTGGCCATGTTCTGCGCGGCGACGGTCTTGGTGGCCTTGGCACGCATCTTGTCGGCCTGCGAGTGCAGGGCGGCGGCCTTCTTCTCGGCGTTCTGCCGCTCGCGCTTGCGGCGCTTCTCGTCGGCCTCGCGCTGCTGCTGGTAGAGCTTCCAGCCCATGTTGTAGACGTCGATCTGGGAGCGGTTGGCGTCCAGGTAGAACACCTTGTTGACGACCGTCTCGACCAGGTCGACGTCGTGGCTGATGACGATGAAGCCACCGCGGTAGGTCTTGAGGTAGTCGCGCAGCCAGACGATCGAGTCGGCGTCGAGGTGGTTGGTCGGCTCGTCGAGCAGGAGGGTGTCCGCGTCGGAGAACAGGATGCGGGCGAGCTCGACGCGACGGCGCTGACCGCCGGAGAGGGTGTGCAGGGGCTGGCCGAGCACCCGGTCGGGCAGGTTGAGCGCGGCGGCGATCGTGGCGGCCTCGGCCTCGGCGGCGTACCCGCCCTTGGTGAGGAACTCCGTCTCCTGGCGCTCGTACTGCTTCATCGCCTTGTCGCGGGTGGCGCCCTGGCCGTTCGCGATGCGCTGTTCGTTCTCCCGCATCTTGCGGATCAGGACGTCGAGGCCGCGCGCCGAGAGGATGCGGTCGCGGGCGAGGACGTCGAGGTCGCCGGTGCGGGGGTCCTGCGGAAGGTAGCCGACCTCGCCGGAGCGGGTGACGGTGCCGGCGGCGGGGATGCCGTCACCGGCGAGGACCTTGGTGAGGGTGGTCTTGCCGGCGCCGTTGCGGCCGACCAGGCCGATGCGGTCGCCCTTGGCGACGCGGAAGGTGGCGGACTCGATGAGGACGCGGGCACCGGCGCGCAGCTCGATACCGGAGGCGGAGATCACGGACAGACTCCAGGGCGGACTTGGGGTGGCGGGTGGGCGGCTGAGGACGTTCCCGCCGTCTAATGCGCGAGGAGAATGGCCATGGGCCGATTCTAACGGGGGGCAGCAAGCGGTTTTCCGCCCGCGTCCCAAGGGATCACGTGGTCTCGGTCACCGCCCGCCGCCCGGTCGCCGCCGCCCGACGGCCGTCGCCCGGCGGGGCGTTGTCGGTGCCGGGTGCGAAACTGGGCAGCGGTGTGCGTTCCGGGCGACAGAGAGGTCGTGATCGGTATGGCGGGCAAGAACGAGGGTCGTCCCAGCATCTGTCCGACGCTGCTGTACACGGACGCGAAGGCGGCCGTCGCGCAGCTCACAGCAGGGCTGGGCTTCACGGAGCTGTCGGTGTACGAGGGCGAGGACGGCACGGTCCACCACGCCGAGCTGGCGCAGGGCGACGGTGTGGTGATGCTCGGCTCCCGGGGCACCGGCAGCGCCTTCGACGCGGCGATGAAGGGCGCGGGCCCCGCCGGGGTCTACGTGGTGGTGGACGACGTGGACGCCCACCACCGCCGGGCCGTGGAGCACGGGGTGGAGATCCTCATGCCCCCGACGGACCAGGACTACGGCTCACGGGACTACATGGCCCGGGACATCGAGGGCAACGTGTGGAGCTTCGGCACGTACGCCCCCGAGCTGGGCGGCTGACACCCGGCCCGGCCGGGCCCGGCGGGGTGTCGCGCTCCGCTCATCCGGCTCGGCGGGCTCCGGACCGGGCGTGGCGTCAGCCGCTTCCGGCCCGGACGATCGCGGCTGAGCCGAGGCCGGGCCTGGCCTCCGCTCGGCCGACGTCAGCCCGGCGTCGGCGCGGCCGACGTTCGGGCCCCGGCCGAGCTGTCTCCGCCCCGTTCTCCGCTCAGCGATGTCGGCCTCGACCTCGGCGCCGCCGTCGTTCGGTCCCGGCTTCGGCTCAGCTGCCTCCGGTGTGTACCTGGAAGGCGGCGCGGCGGACGGCCTTGGCGAGGGCCGGGTCGGGGTGGGCTGCGGCGAGGGCGACCAGCACCTGGACGGTGCGGGGGTGGCCGACCGCGCGGACCTCGTCGAGCAGCGCGGGGACGGTGGCCTGCACGGCGGACTCCAGGTGCCGGACGAGCAGCGGGGCCTCGCCGTGGTCGGCGACGGCGGCCCCGGTGTCGACCCAGAGCCAGGTCGCCTCCTCGCGGGTGAGCACCTCGTGGGCGTCCTCGGGGTCGGCGCCGTCGTGCTCGGCTAGCCAGAGCAGGGCGTAGGGCCGCAGCGGTGTCTCGTCGGCGACGGTGCGCACATCGGGCTCGGCGGGGGCGCCCACGACGCGCAGCGCCTCGAAGGCGAGGCCCCGGATGAGGGCGTCCTCGCCACGGGCGGCGTCGATGAGTTCGGTGACGGCGGCGCCGACCGTGCGCGCGGCGAGCCAGGCGCGGTACTCGGCGCGGGCCGCGTTCGGGCGGAGCTGGGCACAGCCGCGGAGCATGTCCTCGGCGGACACCTCGATGTTCCCGGCGGGGCTCTGCGCGGCGACACAGATCTGCTCCAGCTTCACCCACACCGCCCAGCTGCCGAGCGGGGTGAGTGTGGCCTGCCCGTCGCCGTAGGTGAGGGCGCCGACGGAGGCGATGGCCCGCAGCGCCCAGTCGAGGAGCGGGGCGAGCGGGGTGTCCTCCGCACCGGCCTCCGCGGCGGGCTCCGCACCGGGCTCGGGCTGCGGGCCGTAGGGGATCTCGCAGCGCTCGGTGCGCAGTTCCGTGACTCTCTGCTCCAGGAGGTCGAGGAGCTGCTCCACGGGGACGGGCCCGGCGGAGAGCTGGAGGAACGACAGCACCTGCGGCATCGCCGAGACGACCTCGGCGACGGCCGCGGGCTCGCGGACCCCGGGCTCGGGGTGGGCGAGGGACCAGGCGTCGAAGAGGGCCACCCAGCCGCGCAGTACGGCACTGTCGTCGCGGTGCCAGGCCCGCAGCCGCCAGCCGGGGCGCGCGCTGTCGCCGTGCACCTCGACGAGACCGGCCAGGCGTGCCGTGTCCCAGTCGTGGCGGACCTGATCCGGGGTCAGCCCGAGGTCGGCGGCGGCCCGTTCGGCGGTCGCGTCGGAGAGGGTGCCCTTGCCGTCGGAGCCGGCGCCCTCGCGGCCGGGGCGCAGGGCGGCGTCGGCCCAGCGGGCGACACGGGCCGCGTCCGCCAGGACGGTGCGGGCCATCCGGGCCAGTTCCGCGGGCGGCGGGGTGCCCTCCGGGGGCCGGGGGGCCGGTCGGCGGCGCTGGGTCACTGCTGCTCGGGGAGCGGCGGCCAGGGTTCGCGGGCTGACGAGTCGGAGCCTGGAGTCGCGCGGATTACGGGACGTCACGGGGGCAGTCTTCCGGTTGACGGTCCGAAAACCCAAACGGAATGTCACAGCGGGCGACAGGGGTGGCCAACGCACGGGCTCTCCAGGGGTGCGACACCGGTGGGGAGCGCCATGGTCAGACGCTAAGCGGAATGTGGCGTACCTGTCTGCGGGGGACCCCTCGGCGGAGCGCCGGGAGGGAGCGAGGCGGGACTTCAGAAGGGTCGCACTCTCTCCTCGGCGCCCTCTCCCCTCCCCCGCTACATCCCTCCCCACCCCCCGCTACATCAGCGGTGTCAGGAAGCGGCGCAGGGTTTCCTCGTAGTGGGGCGGGTCGGCGTTCCACATGGCGGCGTGGGGGGCCTGGCGTACGGCGCTCAGGGTGACGCGGCCGGGGTGGTGGGCGGCGAGTCGGCGGGAGGCGTCCCAGGGGGCGACGACGTCGTCCGGGCCGTGGAAGATCAGTGCCGGTACCGGGAAGCGCGCCGGTTCGACCGCCGCCGCGCCGCCCAGTCCCGTGCGGCCCTGGGCGGCGCGGACGGCGAGGGGCAGCAGGGCGCCCGGGGTTCGGCGGGCGGTGGCGAGGGCGCGCAGGGTGGCGGTCCAGTCCAGGACCGGCGAGTCCAGGACGAGCCCGGCGACGCGGTCGCGCAGCCCGGAGCGGACTGCGGCGCGCAGCGCCATGGTGGCGCCGGTGGACCAGCCGTGCAGGACGACCTTCTCCGCGCCGAACCGGACGGCGTGGTGGATGGCCGCGTCGACGTCGCGCCACTCGGTCTCCCCGAGGTGGCTCAGACCGTCCGGGGGGCGGGGTGCGCCGACGTCGCCGCGGTAGGCGAGGTCGAGCACCGGGAAGCCGTGGCGGTGCAGGAAACCCATGACGTTCATGGGGTGTTCGCGGGTGCCGCCCAGGCCGTGCACGGCGATCACCCAGGTGCTCCGGGCACCGGGCACGAACCAGGCGGGCAGGGTGCCCAGCTCGCCGGGCACCTCGACGTCGGTGTGGTCGAGGCCGAGGGCGGTGCGTGGGTCGCCTACGTGGGTGTTGGGGGTGAACCACACCTTGTCGCCCGGCTCCAGGGTGCCGTTGCTGACGCGTTCCAGGCGGCGCACGACCGTGTCGGGGGCGTGCGGCACGCCGTTCACGACGGAGCCGACGACCGCGTGGGCGCCGGCGCCGGTGAGGCCGTAGGTGCCGGGGCGCTGGGAGGCGAAGGCCCTGGTCAGGGTGATGCGGCCGGCCGCGGTGGAGTGCACGGTCAGCCGGGGCTCCGTGGGCAGTGGTCTGCCCGACGTGACCTTCAGCGCGGCATCGCTGGCCAGTCGGCCGGCGGCGACACTGGCCGCCCCGGCCGCGAACGCGACCCCGACGGCCGCGGCTGCTGCTCTCACTGCACGCACGCATCCAGTGTCCTGGCCGACTCCGTCCGCGGCCAGTGGGCGGGACCCCGGAGCCACCGGCCGGGTGGTGGCCGGCCGGATGGTCGACGACCGGCCGCTACGTCGGCTGGCCGTATCCCCGCAGCCGCTCCCCCGCCTCCGCCAGTTGGTCCGGGGTGAGCAGGTGCGGGCTCAGGCCGGGCACCGAGGAGGCCGCCAGCCAGACCCTGCACATCCATTCGAGCTGGGCGGTGCGGTCGAAGGCCTCGGAGAGGCTCCGTCCGTAGGCGATCGTGCCGTGGTTCTGGAGCAGACAGGCCGTGCGCCCCGTCAGGGCGCGGAGCATGTTGTCGGCCAGCTCGGGGGTGCCGTAGGTCGCGTAGGGGGCGACGCGGACCGGGCCGCCGAGGGCGCCGGACATGTAGTGGATCAGGGGCAGCTCGTCGACGAGGGTCGACACGGCGGTCGCGTGGACGGCGTGGGTGTGGACCACGGCGCGGGCGTCGGTCGTGGTGTGGATCGCGAGGTGCATGGGCAGTTCGCTCGTCGGCCGGAGGGTGCCCAGGGTCCGGCGGCCCGCGAGGTCGACGCCGGTCACGTCGTCGGGGGTGAGGCGGTCGTAGGGGACGCCCGTCGGGGTGACCAGGACGGTGTCGCCGACGCGTACGGAGACGTTGCCGGACGTGCCGACGACCAGACCGTCGGCCACCGTCCGGCGGGCCGTGGCGACCAGTTCGTCCCAGGCCCGCGCGATGTCGTCGGAAGCCGTCTCGGGCGGGCCGCCCTCCGTATGCCGTGAGTCCCCACCCGCGTCCCGCGGGTCCCGCGCGTTCCACCTCTGCTCAGCCATGCCGCGATCCTGCCAGGAGGCCCGCCCGGCTCGACTTCGCATACGACCCGTACGACAAGTGGAGGGAGACCGGTCCCGCCGCGTGACCGGAATCCGTTCACCGGCTCCGCGGCCCGGCCGCAGGCGTTCACCCGGTGCCGACGCGGATCACGCTCGGAGGCCTGGGCTCCGTTTCAGTTCGAGGGAATCGGGGAAGGCGCGCCCCCGGCCCGCCCGAGGACGCCTCCGCCGACACAAACGGAACCTCGACAACCCGATCGCTACACCCATCGGTACTCCCTAGTTCATCTTCCGTTCACCCAGGTTGCCTACGGTCCATGTGCCACTGACCTCCAAAAGAAGCTCGGGTAAATGGAAAACTTCTCGCTGATCCTCGCGATCGTGGTCATCACCGCGCTCGCGTTCGATTTTACGAACGGTTTCCACGACACCGCCAACGCGATGGCCACCACCATCTCGACCGGCGCCATGAAGCCCAAGGTCGCGGTGGCCATGTCCGCCGTGCTCAACCTTGTCGGCGCGTTCCTTTCCATCGAGGTCGCCAACACCATCTCCAAGGGACTCGTCGACGAGTCC
>NZ_LIRK01000128.1 GCF_001419765.1 Streptomyces torulosus | reverse complement strand
TCCCGCCGGGCCAGCCCGGCGAGGCCCAGGCCCGCCGCGAGCGCCGACGACAGGATCACCAGCGCCGACGCGGCCACGGACCAGCCGGCCGGTAGCCATGCCTCACCGAAGTGCAGATAGCCCACCCAGTTCCCGGCGCCCCGGAGCGCCTCCGTGGCGGACATGGTGGCCGTCGTGGTCTGCGACGTCTCCACGTAGGGCAGGAAGTTCTCCCCGTAGAAGCCGAGGAGCAGCAGCGGGACCACCCACCACAGGGTCGCCAGGATCACCCCCGGCACCCACCAGACGATCAGTCTCCGCCGGCGTGGTCCCGGCGGCCGGCTGAGCAGGTACAGGCCCACGGGCAGCAGCGAGGCGAGGGTCGAGGCGGCGTTGACCCCGCCCATGAACGGGACGAACAGCGCCGACCGCAGCGCGGCCACCCGCGCGCTGTACCGCTCGTTCGTCAGCGGCAGCAGCACCCACGGCAGGAACGCCCCCGGCAGCGCGGCCGCCGACGTCGACCCGACGACGGTGGTGAACACCGGCCACAGCGCGTAGGCGGCACCCGCCACCAGCCTCGACGCCGGGCTCCCGATCCTCAGCCGTTCGGCCAGTCGCAGCGCGCCCCAGAAGGCCACCGACACGATCAGCGACATCCACAGCCGCTCCGCGAGCCACACGGGCAGCCCGAGGAGGTCGCTGACCCCGTAGTAGGGCAGCATCGGCCACAGATACCCGACGTACTGGTCCTGGATCCCGCCGAACCCGCCCCGGTCGTGCCACAACTGCCCGAGGTCGGACACGAACTGCCAGGGGTCGGTGGTCACCCCGAGCTTGGTGTCGAAGGTCTGCCGCCCGGGCCGCGCGACGACCAGCAGCACGAACACCACGGCCCAGAACCCCAGGAGCCAGCGGCGCGACCGACGCCCCTCGGGGGGCCGCCCCGTCATGCCCGCCGGCCGCACCGGCGCGGGAGGTGGAGCCTGGACCGTGCTCGTCATGGTGCACACCGCCGGAGGATGAGAAGGAGGTTCCAGGTGGCGAACTCGCGGAGGCCCGGCGCCTTCACGACGGTCTCCGCGAGAAACGGCCAGTAGCGGGAGCGCGCCGACACGACCGTCACGTCGTCCCGCGCGCGCACCTGCCGCAGAGTGCGTCCGATGTGCACGGCGAACAGGTTCTCGCCGAGCGTGTGCTTGGCGTCCTTCCCGGTGCGGCGCCGATAGCGGGCCCGCGCCCGCTCCGCCCCCAGGTAGTGCCAGGGCGCCCACTCGTGGCCGCCCCACGGGGACAGCCAGTTGGTGAACGACACATAGATCAGCCCGTCGGGCCGGGTCACCCGCACCAGCTCACTGAGGAACGTCGGCGGATCCGCCACGTGCTCCAGCACGTTGGAGGAGAACGTGACGTCCGCGACCCCGTCGGCCAGCGGCAGCAGATACCCGTCGGCGACCACCGCCCCGTCTGGCGGCTTCGCCCCCAGCTCGGCGAGGTCCGGCTCGAAGAGGTACGCGTGCGCCCCGCGGCGCCGGAACTCCTCGGTGAAGTAGCCGCTGCCCCCGCCGACATCGACGACCGTGCGGCCCTCCAGGGCCCCGCCGTACGCGGCGACCTGGTCGACGGCGTCCCGGGCGAGCAGCGCGTAGCAGGACGCGGGATCGTCCTGCTCCCTCATGAAGGCCCGGAAGAGGGCGAGGGACCGCCGCAGGGACGGATCCTTCAGGGCACCCGGTCGCGCGTTCAAGAGCCCCCACCCCGCACCGCCTCCGCGGCGACCGCCCGGAACTGCCGCACCGTGTGCCCCCACCGGAAGTGCGCCGCCCGTTCCCGCGCGGCCCTCCCCATCAGCTCCCGCCGGTCGGCCGACAGCGCGAGCGCGCACCAGGCCGCGGCGAACGACGACTCCCCCCGGGCCAGCACCCCGGTCTCCCCGTCCACGACGGAGTCCCGCAGCCCCGGCACGTCGAAGGCGACCGACGGTGTCTGCCGCACTGCGGCCTCGGTGACGACGAGTCCCCACCCCTCCACGGCGGACGGGTGCAGCAGCAGCCAGGCCGCGCACAGCAGCCGGTGCTTCTCGGCCTCGGAGACATGCCCGGCGAACTCGACGCCGGGCCCGGCCATCGCCTCCAGCCGCTGCCGTTCGGGCCCGTCGCCGACGATGACGAGCCGACCGCCGGTGACCGGCCTGACCCGCTCCCACAGCCGCAGCAGCAGATCGATCCGCTTGTACTCGACCAGCCGCCCCACGGCGACGAACAGCGGCTCGGGCGACCGTTCGGCACGCGGCCCCGGTTCCTCGACGCCGTTGTGGACGACCCGGATCCGTTCGCCGTCCACGCCGATCGCGCGGAGCGCCGTCGCCGTGGACGAGGAGACGGCGACCACGAGGTTGCCGCGCTGCGCGCCTGTCAGCGCCCAGTGTTCGAGGCTTCTGCCGAGCCGGGCCGCGGGCGCCAGCGCCCCGCCGAACCGCATCTGCCACAGATCGGTGTGCACATGGTTGACGAGGCACAGCGTCGGCCCGCGGTGCCACAGCGGTGTCAGGTACGGCATGCCGTTGCACACCTCGACGAGCAGGTCGCAGTCGCCGACCTGACGGGCGAGGGTGCTTCTGGCCCGGAAGTGGTGGCTCAGGTCGCCGCCCGCCGACACGACCCGGTAGTCGCGCAGGGCCGCCGGGCCCCCGCAGAGCAGGGTGACCTGGTGGCCGAGTCTCGTCAGGCCCTCGGCGAGCCGGTGGACGAGGAGCTCGGAGCCCCCCGCCGCCGGATTACCGAGGTCACGGCGGGCGAGGAAAACGATCCGGCGTGGCGGTGGGGCGCCCGCCGGGGCGTGCCGGACGCCGCGCGGAAACGCGTCGACCAGCGAGAACGGCACGTGCTGGGGCATGGGTGCTCCAACTCGTCTCGGGGTGCGGAACTCAGCGGGGGAGAAGGCGGTTCGCTGTGAGGGTTGTTCCGGTGGGGCGTGTGGGGGGACGGTCCGGTCGCGGCGAGCAGGTCGTGGTGCGCGGGAGCGAGGTCGGGAGCGAGGCATGGGTGGGCTGTGCTCAGGTGGGGTGGATAGTTTTCGCCGAGAGTTTCGAAGCTGCTACTCACCGACGTGACAATTTCCGGGGTTTGTTGAACTGACGCCCTGTCATATCGTGATCGGATCCTGGGGCGACTCGGACGTTTCGGGACGCCGCCTGCCGCGCACCACCAAAACGGCAGCCGTCACGGCGAGGACGAACCCCACCACAGCGGTACTGATCGGCAACGTCCGCCCCACCAGCCGCAGCAGTCCGCTGTCCCGCTCCGCCTGCTCCACCGCGAACTTCTGCGTCTCGGCGGTGAACGCCAGCTTCCGGCTGTCGAGCAGCACCGCCGCGTCCTCGGTGCCGCCCGGCGCCCGCAGGGTCCGGCGCGGCCCGGTCTGCGCGTAGAGCACGCGTCCCGTGGCCTGGTCGACGACGAGTTCGAGGCCGTGGTTGGCGTACCACTCCTCGGCCATCACCTGTGGCCGGCTCGGCTCGTCGACGAGGGCGCCGGGCACCAGCCGCGTGCCGGTCCTCGTCGCCGGAACGGTCGCGGTGAAACGCATCCCCTCGTACCCGCGGACCTTCTTGCGACCCTCGTAGTGGAGCGTGACCGTCGCGCCGAGCGTGTTGTCCCACCAGCGGTAGGAGCGTTCCCGCACGTCGAAGGGGAACTTCAGGTACGCCTCGCCCTCGATGTACGGCTTCTCCTCGCAGCAGTGCACCGGCCGGTTGGTCCTCCGGTCGCTGACCCAGCGGTGCGGGGTGAAGTCCAGCGCGTCGTGCGGGTCGGCGGCCGGCAGCGACTTCTCCGTGTCGACGCTGGTGATCACGTCCCACACGGCCGCTCCGCTGCGCTCGCTTTCGGCCACATCGCCGCGTACCCGCTGGGTCACGGTGATCTTCTGGTCCGGTACGGTCCGCACCTGCTCCACGTCGAAGACGCTGCCCGTACCGGTGTAGACGGCGGTCGTGTCGATGTCGATCGGGTTCACCGCGGCCCGTGGCTCCACGTACCAGGCCAGCAGGGGTGCGAGGACCAGCAGGAAGGTGCCGAGGCCCAGCAGGACCAGGGACAGGGGTGAGGCTGTACGGCGCATCCGGGCACTCCAGGGGCGTTGGAAGGTGCGACTCGGGTAGGCGTCTCGGAAGGGGTGACGCCAAGGGGGAAGGTGCGCGTGACGTATGGGCCGGGAACCGTAGGCGGAGTCTTGACGCAGTGTCAATGCATTGCTGACACTGGGCCGGAGCCGGCGCCCGCGACGGACGACCGGCTGAGGGGCCGTCGACACGCCCCGGCGAGGTGGACGAGGTACCGGGACCGTCAGGAGGTCCCGGGATGCGGGGTGCCCTGGGTGGGGCCGACCTTTCGACCGAGAGGCTGACCCTGCGATGTCGCACGCCGAGACCACGCACCAGACGCCGCCAGGCCCGCCCTCCGCGCCGGCGACGGGACTTCCGCGGCGTGCCCTCGCCGCCGCGCTCACCATGGTGGCCGCCGCCGCGCTCGCCGTGGCGGCCGCGTTCGGTGTCGTCGCGCTGCTGGAGGCGACCCCGGACCAGCCGAACACCCCGCTCATCACGTACGAGAACGCCGGTCAGGAGCGCTGAGGGGTGACCGGGCGCCCGGGAACCGTCTCAGTCCGCTCCGCCTGGCACGACGTACCGCGTGACCAGGTGCGGGAGTTCGCCGCGATCGCCATGGCCGAGGCGCCCGCCCTCGCCGAGGAGATCCTGGGCGAGATCCGCCGTGAGTACCCCCATCTGCCGGTCGTCCTCGACGACTCCGGCGAGCCGATGGCCCTCATCGGCATCCGCCGCGCCATCGAGGTCTTCGTCCAGCACCTCCAGACCGCGGAGGGCCGCCCGCGGGTGCCTCCCGGCGTGTTCCAGGAGTTCGGCCGGGGCGAGGGCCTGCACGGCCGCAGCCTGGACTCCCTCCAGGCGATCTACCGCCTCGGCGTACGCCTCGCCTGGCGCCGCTTCGCCGAGATCGGCCAGCGCGTGGAGATCCCGCCGCCCGCGATGTACGAGCTGGTCGACGCCGGATACGAGTACCTGGACGGGCTGGTGGACCAGTCGGTGCGCGGCTACGCGGAGGCGGCGGCCCGGCAGGCCGGCGAACGGCTCCGGCTCCAGCGGCGCCTCATGGAGCTGCTCCTCGTCGAGCACCATCGGGGCGACCCCGCGGACGCGCTCACCGAACGCGCCGCCCGGATCGGCTGGCCCCTGCCCGAGAAGGTCGCCGTCGGCGTCCTCCTGCGGCCCGCCCGCGAGGCCATGGCCCCGGCCGTCGGCCAGGGCGTCCTGCTCGACATGGAGTACGAGCAGCCCCGCATGGTCGTGCCCGAACCGGACGCCGCCGGGCGCCCCGAACTCCTCCACCGGGCCCTCACCGGGTGGTCCGGCGCGATCGGACCGCCGGTGCCGCTCGCGGAGGCGGCGAAGTCGCTGCGCTGGGCGGAGGCCGCGGTGAGCCTGATGGAACGCCGGCTGCTGCCCGCCGGGGAGGTGCTGCACTGCACCGAGCACACCGAGGCCCTGGTCCTCCTCCAGCCGGAGGAACTCATCGACGACCTGGCCTTACGCTGCCTGGCACCCCTCGCGCACTGCGGCCCCACCCACGGGCGCCGCCTCGCCGAGACCCTGCTGGCCTGGCTGGAGACCAGGGGCGGCGCCCGTGGGTGGGGC
>NZ_LIRK01000127.1 GCF_001419765.1 Streptomyces torulosus | reverse complement strand
CGGCCCCGACCGTCCCCGCTCGCCCCTCTTCACCCCCATCAGCTCGCACCACGGTTCTTCCTGCGCGGAGGCATGGAGGCACGCATGAGTACGACCACCTCACCCACACCGGAGCCGGAAGGGGTCGCGCGGCCCGCGCGGCTCATCCAGAACGAGACGACCACCGAGATCCCCGTCCATCTGCTGTTCCGGGACGACCCGGCCCCCGTGTCCGTGCCGGTCACCCCCGCCGTCGTGGGCCGTCGGCGCGGGACCGGCGAGCAGCCGAGGGTGCGGCGGGGCCCGGCCTCGGTGAAGCCGCGGCCCGCCGTCGAGGTCGACCCCGACCTGGTCGAGCGCCCCGCGCGGGTGCTGCCCGGCATGGTGGGCGTACTGGGCGGGGCCTGCGGCGTGGCCGGATGCGTCCTGACGTCGTGGTGGGCCGGCGTGCTGCCCGATCTGGTCGTCAGGGCGTTGGGGCTGCCGGCCGGGTACGCGGGGGGACTCGGCCCGGCGCAGTGGGCCGCGTACGCCGGTGCCGGGGCCCTGACGCTGTTCGGGTTCGGCGGGCTCGCGCGGGGGCGGACCGGGCGGGCCTGGGTGCTGAACCTGTTCGGCCGGTACCGGGGGACCGTCCGCCGCGCCGGGCTGCTGTGGGTGAACCCGCTCGTGCTGCGCCGCCGGGTCGACGTACGGCTGCGGCACTGGCGGAGCGAGCCGATGCCGGCCGTCGACGCGAACGGGGTCGCGCTGCGGGCCGTCGTCCTGGTCGCCTGGCGGATGAAGGACACCGCGCGGGCCGTGCTGGGGATCGAGGACCACGAACGCTATCTGCGCGAGTGCGTCGAGGCGGCGCTCTCCCGTGTGCTCTCCCAACTCCCCGCAGACGTACCCCCGAACGCCCTCGTCCGGGACTCCACCCTGCGCAACACGGAGGCGGTCGGCGAGGCGCTGACCCGGCTGCTCGTCGCGGACACGGCGCCGGTCGGACTGGAGGTGTTCTCCGTGCAGCCCATCCGGATCGAGTACGCGCCCGAGGTCGCCGCGGTGATGCAGCGCCGGCGGATCGCGGCGCTCGACGCCCAGCACCGTGACACCGTGCTCACCTCGGTCGTCGACTCCGTCGAGGACACGGTGACCCGGCTGACGATGCGCGGCCTCGTCGAACTCGACGACTACGAGCGCAAGGCGCTGGTGAAGGACCTGACGGTGGCGTTCTACACGGGGCGGCGCGAAGTGTCCCCGTGAACACGCGCCCGGCGGGGCCCTGTCGTTGATATGGACACAGCCAACCGCCGCTCCTACTCTGATGCTTGGTCTAGACCTGGAACATCCCCACGTACTCCAGGGAGCGGCAGCATGCGTCCAAGGACCTTCACCCGAAAACGCGCCAAGTGGTACGCCGCCGGCGTCGGTCTCGCCACCATGGGGGCCCTCGTCCTCTCCAGCGGCGGCGCCTCCGGCCACGGCTACACCGATCTCCCCGTCAGCCGGCAGAAGCTCTGTCAGAACGGCACCGTCACGAACTGCGGCGACATCCAGTGGGAGCCGCAGAGCGTGGAGGGCCCGAAGGGCTTCCCGGGCTCAGGGCCGGCTGACGGTCAGATCTGTTCCGCCGGGCACAGCCGGTTCGGGCAGCTCAACTCGCCCACCAGGCCGGGCGGCGGCGCCTGGCCCACGACCAGGGTGACGGGCGGCCAGAACTACACGTTCCGCTGGCAGTTCACCGCCATGCACGCCACCACCGCCTTCACGTACTACGTCACCAAGCCGGGCTGGAACCAGAACCACGCGCTGGCCCGCTCCGACCTCAACCTCACCCCGTTCTTCACCGTCCCCTACAACGGTCAGCGACCCCCGTCCACGCTCTCCCACACCGGACGCCTGCCGTCCGGTCTGAGCGGCCACCACGTGATCCTCGCGGTGTGGACGATCGCCGACACCGGCAACGCGTTCTACGCCTGCTCGGACGTCACGTTCTGACCGACAGCGCACCGGCCCCGCGAGTTCTGAGCATCGCTTGAGCTGCGCGGGGCCCCCGCACGGGTAGTTTCCCCACACGCCGCCGACCAGGGCGGTCAGCGAACGCGGGGGATCACCATGGATATGTTTCTGTACATCGTTCCCGGCCTGATCATGGCCGGCGTCGCCTTCGCGGCCTACCGCGTACTGCGCCGCTGGCTGCAGATCCAGCGGGCCTGGAACAGCGGGCTGACGGCGGAGGGCCGCTGCCTGAAGGCGTTCACCACGGTCAGCAAGGCCATGGGGCAGAGCAGCGCCGTGCACACCACGATCCACCATGTGTACGAGTTCACCACCCGGGACGGCCGCCCCATCCGCTTCGAGGAGGAGGACGGCCCCATGACCACCGTCGAGGGCGACTTCGTCACGGTCTACTACACCGAGGGCCCGTCCGTGGTGGCCACGGCCCACCAGCCGGGCCGGGTGAAGCAGGCGGCGGCCAGCTTCGGCGTCCTCGCCTTCCTCGGCGTGATCTTCGTCTTCTGTGTCGGCTTCATGGTCACCTTCCACCAGATGTCCGCCGACACCACCTTCCCGAGCCCGTGACCGACATGCGCCTCCCCAACTGACGGAACGTCAACTACGGTGCGCCGGTATGGAGTCCACGAGGCGTACGGTCGCGCAGCTCGTCGCCGACCGGTGGGGCGACCACCGGCCGGGGCTGTGGTTCGAGGACGAGGTGCTCACCCATCACGAGGTCGCCGCCGGCGCCGCCGCCCGCGCGGCACTCCTCGCCGACCTGCTGCCACCAGGAGCCGAGCCGCACCTCGGCGTCCTCCTCGACAACACCCCCGAGTACCCCCTGTGGCTGAGCGCCGCCGCCCTCGCGGGCGCCGCCGTCGCCGGGATCAACCCCACCCGCCGGGGCTCCGAACTGGCCCGTGACATCCTCCACACCGAGTGCCGGATCCTCGTCACGGAACGCGCCCACCTGCCGCTCCTCGACGGCCTGCACCTGCCCGGCGTGCGGATCCTCGTCACGGACACCGAGGAGTACACCGCCCTCGTCGCCCCCTACGCGGGCGCCGAACCCGACCCCTCCGGGACCACCCCGTCCCACCGGCTCCTGCTCTACTTCACCTCCGGCTCCACCGGCGCCCCCAAGGCCGCGATCTGCTCGCAGGGCCGGCTCGCGGCCGCCGGCCGGGCCCTCGTCGACCGCTTCGCCGTGGTGCGGGACGACGTGCACTACGTCTGCATGCCGATGTTCCACGGCAACGCCGTCATCGCCGACTGGGCACCCGCCCTGGTCGCCGGGGCGGGCGTCGCCCTGCGCCGCCGGTTCTCCGCCTCCGGCTTCCTGGACGACGTACGCGCGTACGGCGCCACGTACTTCACCTACGTCGGCCGGGCCGTGAGCTACGTCCTCGCCACCGAGCCCCGGCCCGACGACCACGACAACCCGCTGCGCACCGGCTTCGGCACGGAGGCGGGGGCCGTGGACGCGGCGGCCTTCGAGCGGCGCTTCGGGGTGCGGCTCGTCGAGGGGTACGGCTCCTCCGAGGGCGGGGCCGCGATCCAGCGGACACCGGGGACCCCGCCGGGCGCGATCGGGCGGGCGGCACCCGGCGACGACCTCGCCGTGGTCGACCCCGAGAGCCGCAAGGAGTGCCCGCCGGCCGTCTTCGCCGAGGACGGCCGCCTCCTCAACGGCACCGACGCGATAGGGGAGTTGGTGAACCGTGGCCCCAACCCGTTCGAGGGCTACTGGCGCAACCCCGAGGCGGACGCGGCCCGCCGCCACGACGGCTGGTACTGGACCGGCGACCTCTTCTACCGCGACACGGGCGGCTTCCTCTACTTCGCAGGCCGCACCGACGACCGGCTCCGCGTCGACAGCGAGAACCTCGCCGCCGCCACCATCGAGAACATCCTCGCCCGGTACGAGGGCGCCGACGCCGTCGCCGTCTACGCCGTCCCCGACCCGGTCGCCGGGGACCAGGTCATGGCGACCATCGCGGGCACCTTCGACCCGTACGGCTTCACCGAGTTCCTCTTCGCCCAGCCCGACCTCGGCACCAAGATGACCCCCCGCTTCGTCCGCGTCGTCCCCCGTATGCCCGTCACCGCCACCAACAAGATCCAGCGGGCCGCCCTGCGCCGCGAGGGCTTCCGCTGCCCCGATCCCGTCTGGTGGCGGCCCCCCGGCAAGTGGGCGTACCGCAGACTCACCGCGGTCGACCTCGCGACCCTGGTCACCGAGTACCGGGCACGAGGCCGGGAGGAACTGCTGACCCGATAGCCGGGCGGGTGGACGAAGGCGCGGACCGCCACCTGCCGGACCCACCCGGAGGTAGGGCTGGGCCCACCCCGGAACACCCCCTGCCCATATGGCCGTTGCCCGACGCCGCCGCCTACCGTGAGCCCATGATCCGAACGGTCGTACGGGACACACCGGGCGCGGTGGCGTACCTGCTGAGCGGGGTGCTGGTGGGCGTGCCCCTGCTCCTGCTGCTCCTCGTCCTGGGCGCCCTCGGCCTCGCCCTGGCCCCCCTCCTCGTGGGCCTGCCGCTGCTGGCCCTGCTCGCCCTGTCCGGTGTCCCCGTCGGAGCCCTGGAGCGCCGACGGCTGCTCGTCGCCCGCACATCCCCACCGCCCGGACCACACACCACCCCCGTCGAACCCGGGCTCGGCGCCTGGGCGCGGCTGCGGTTCACCGAGCGGGCGACCTGGCGGGAGCTGGCGTACACCCTGCTCCTCGGATTCGTGCTGTGGCCGCTGGACGCGCTGGCGCTGTGCGCGGCGGTGGCCGTGCCCGGCGCGCTGATCGGGGCGCCCGTCCAGCTGGCCCTCTCGGGCGGCGAGACCCGCATCGTCAAGCTCTGGCTGATCGACACCCAGGGCCAGGCCCTGCTGTGCGCGGCCGCCGGACTCGTCCTCCTCGTCGCCCTGCTGTGGCCCCTCACCCTGTACGCCCGGGCCCGTGCCGCGGTGGTGCGGCTGCTGCTCGCGCCCAGCGAGGCCGAGGGGGAGCGGCGGCTGGCGGAGGTGACCCGCTCGCGGGCCCGGCTGGTCGCCGCCTTCGAGGCGGAGCGGCGCCGCATCGAACGCGATCTGCACGACGGCGCCCAGCAGCGACTGGTGTCCCTGAGCATGACGCTGGGCCTGGCCCGGCTGGACGCCCCGCCGGAGCTGGCCGACCGGCTCGCCGCCGCGCACCGGGAGGCGGACCAGGTCCTCGGGGAGCTGCGGGAGTTGATCCACGGCATCCATCCCCAGGTCCTCGCCGACTACGGCCTGCCGGACGCCCTCGCCGACGCGGCCGACCGGTCCGCCGTGCCCGTCACGGTCGACGCCGACCTGCCGCGGTTCGCCGAGTCGGTGGAGTCCGCCGCGTACTTCGCGGTCCGCGAGGCGCTCGCCAACATCGGCAGGCACAGCGGCGCCGGACACGCCTGGGTCACCGGCCGGTACGCGGGCGGGCGGCTGTGCGTGGAGGTGCGGGACGACGGGCACGGGGGCGCCGACCCGGCCGGCGGCACCGGTCTCACGGGGCTCGTCGACCGGCTCGCCGTCCTCGATGGGACACTGACCGTCCACAGCCCGGCGGGCGGCCCGACCGTCCTGTCCCTGGAGATCCCGTGCCCCACGCGCTGAAGATCGTGCTCGCGGAGGACAGCGTCCTGCTCCGTGAGGGGCTCGTCGGGGTGCTGGCCCGCTTCGGCCACGAGGTCGTCGCGGCGGTCGGCGACGCGGAGGCCCTCAAGCGGGCGGTGGTGTCGCACGGCCCCGATCTCGTCGTCACCGATGTCCGGATGCCGCCCGGGCAGAGCGACGAGGGGCTGCGCGCCGCCCTCGACCTGCGCGCCACGAACCCGTCCCTGCCTGTCCTCGTCCTCAGCCAGTACGTGCAGCGCGCCTACGCCGCCGACCTGCTGGACACGGGGGACGGCACCGGCGTCGGCTATCTCCTGAAGGACCGCATCGGGCAGGTCGAGCAGTTCGCGGAGGCGGTCGACCGGGTCGCGGCCGGCGGCACGGTCGTGGACCCCGAGGTCGTACGCCTGCTGCTGCGCCGGCGGAGTGATCCGCTGTCCGCGCTGACCCCGCGCGAGCGGGAGGTCCTCGCGCTGGTCGCCGAGGGCAAGTCCAACGCCGCCGTCGCCCGCGACCTGGTCGTCACGGAGGCAGCCGTCGGCAAACACATCGGCAACATTCTCGCCAAGCTGGCCCTCCCCCCGGCCGAGGACACCCACCGCCGGGTGCTGGCCGTGCTGGCGTACCTGCGGGGCTGAGTCCCGCACGGCGGCAGGGGGTGTGGGTGGCCAAGCCCCCACTGCGCGCGGCGAAGCCGCGCAGGAACGACGATGGCGAGGCATGTTCG
>NZ_LIRK01000126.1 GCF_001419765.1 Streptomyces torulosus | reverse complement strand
CTCCCTGACCGGGGACGGCCGCCCCCTCGCCCCGGTGGCGGGAGCTTCTCCCCTCGTCCTCCGCCCAGGACGCCATGTCCTCCGACCAGGACTTCTGTCTTCCGACAAGGACTTCGCATGACAGCGACGACATCGCCGTACTCGGAGCTCAAAGCGCCGACCACGGTCCGCAGACTGCTCACGGCACCGACCACCGGCCCCCTGGCCGCCCTCCTCCTGGCCTGCGCCTTCTTCTCGTTCTCGACCGACCAGTTCCTGACCGGCGGCAACTTCTCGCTGATCGTGCAGCAGGTCATGGTCGTGGGCACCCTCGCCATCGGGCAGACCCTGATCATCCTCACGGCCGGGATCGACCTGTCGTGCGGGGCGGTGATGGCGTTCGGCAGCATCGTGATCGCCAAGATGGCGGCCGAGGGCTCCGTCCCGCCGCTGGTCGCGATCGCGCTGGGCCTGGTCGTCTGCGGCGGTTTCGNNTCGTCACCCTCGGCATGCTCAATGTGGCGTTCGCGCTGACGCACATCTACTCCGAGGAGCAGACGGTCAGCAATCTGCCCGGCCCGCTGACCGCCCTCGGCGAGACCTTCCCCCTCGGCCGCACGGACATCACCTACGGCTCCCTGGTCACCATCGCCCTGTTCCTGCTGTTCGCCTACGCGCTGAGCAGCACCGGCTGGGGTCGCCACGTCTACGCCCTGGGCAACAGCGCCGAGGCCGCGCGACTGAACGGCATCCGCACCTCCCGTCTCACCGTCGGCGTCTACACGGTGGCCGGTCTGCTGTACGGCGTCGCCGCCCTGCTGCTCATCTCCCGCACCGGTGTCGGCGACCCGCAGGCCGGGCAGACCGACAACCTCGACAGCATCACCGCCGTGGTCCTCGGCGGCACCAGCCTCTTCGGCGGCCGCGGTTCGGTCCTCGGCACCTTCATCGGCGTCCTCATCGTCGGTGTGTTCCGCAACGGGCTCCAGCTGATGGGGGTCGCCTCGATCTACCAGACCCTGATCACGGGCGTCCTGGTGATCCTCGCGGTGACCGTCGACCAGATCTCCCGGAAGAAGGCACGATGACCGCGACCCCCGCCCCCACGCCCGTGCTGCAGGCCCGCGGCCTCGTCAAGCGGTACGGACACGTCACCGCCATCGACGGCGCCGACTTCGATCTGCTGCCCGGTGAGGTCCTCGCCGTCATCGGCGACAACGGCGCCGGCAAGACCAGCCTCATCAAGGCGCTGACCGGTGCCGTCGTCCCGGACGCGGGCGAGATACGGCTGAACGGTGAGCCCATCACCTTCTCCGGCCCGCAGAGCGCACGCGCCCACGGCATCGAGACGGTCTACCAGGACCTCGCGGTCGCCGCGTCGATGGACATCGCCTCGAACATGTTCCTCGGTCGTGAACTGCGCCGCCCCGGTGTCCTCGGCACCGCCTTCCGCATGCTCGACAAGAAGCGCATGCGGCAGGAGGCAGCCGAGCACATGGCCGACCTCAAGATCGGTCTGCGCTCGCTCACCCAGTCGGTGGAGACCCTCTCCGGCGGACAGCGCCAGGCGGTCGCGGTCGCCCGCGCCGTGGCCTGGGCCCGCTCGGTGGTCGTCATGGACGAACCCACCGCCGCCCTCGGCGTCAAGGAGTCGGGCCAGGTCCTCGATCTGATCCGCCGGGTCCGCGACAAGGGCATGCCCGTGGTCCTCATCAGCCACAACATGCCCCATGTCTTCGAGATCGCCGACCGCATCCACGTCCACCGGCTGGGCCGGCGGGCCGCCGTGATCAAGCCCTCCGACTACTCCATGGCCGAGGTCGTCGCCATCATGACCGGCGCACTCACCGTCGACGCGGCCGGAGATACTGTCGTTGCGGATTCGGAGGCCGCGAAGGCCGCCGGCGTCCGGGCCACCTGACAGCCCAACCCCGCTCTCCCGTCTCCGGCCGAAGGCCGCGGCCGGAGAGGAGAGCCCTTCAGGAGACGGTTTCCTCCATGGCAGCGAACCGCCGCCCCACCCTGGCCGATGTCGCCCGAGAGGTAGGGGTCAGCGCCAAGACGGTCTCCCGGGTCCTCAACGAGGACGGCCCCGTCTCCGCGCGGACCAGGGAACAGGTACTGGCCGCAGTGGCGAAGCTCGGCTTCCAGCCGAACCTCATGGCCCGCAACATCCGCGTCGGCGGCCCGGACACCACCATCGGTCTGGTCATCCCCGACCTGGCCAACCCCTTCTTCGGGGCGGTGGCCCGGGCCATCGAGGACACCGTCGGCGACCGCGGACTGACCCTGCTCATGGGTTCCTCCGCGGACGACCCCCAACGGGAACGCGCCCTCACGGACAAGTTCCTCGCCCGCCGCGTCAGCATCCTGATCGTCGTCCCGTCCGTGGGCGCCGACCACTCCCACCTCAAGTCCCAGCGCACGGCGGGACTGCCCGTGGTCTTCCTCGACCGGCCCGGAGTCGGCCTGGTCACCGACAGCATCGTCAGCTCCAACCGGGCCGGGGCCCAGGAGGGCGTCGCGCACCTCATCGCCCACGGGCACCGCAGGATCGGCTTCGTCGGCGACCTGCCCCCGAAGCTGTACACCCGCCGTGAGCGCCAGGCGGGCTACCGCTCGGCGCTGCTGGAGGCCGACATCCCCTACGACCGCGCCCTCGTCGCCAACGCCCACGACCAGTCGGGTGCCGAGGCCGCGACCGCCCAGCTCCTCGGTCTGGCCGATCCCCCCACCGCCCTGTTCGCGGGCAACAACATCATGGCGCTGGGCATAGTGGCCGAACTCGCCCGCAGCAAGCGCAAGGAGGTCGCGGTCGTCGCCTTCGACGACGTGGCGCTCGCCGAGGCACTGGAGCCGGCCCTGACCGTCGTCGCCCAGGACGCGGAGGAACTCGGCCGGGTGGCCGCGACCACCGCCCTGGCCCGCCTCGACGGCGACCGCGGCCGCGCCCGCACCCTCACCGTCCCCACCCATCTGATCGTCCGGGGCTCGGGCGAACAGCCCGCCCCGCGGCCGCGGCCCCGCACCGCCTAACCCCGCACCGCGTGCGTTCCCCCTGGTCGGCTGGCGCGACGGGACGTGACTTCTCGTGCCTCTACTCCCAGGTCGCGGTGTCCGGGTCGATGCCGTGGGCGCGCGCGTCGGCGTCGACGACGTGACGGAACCAGGTGGCGAGGCCGGCGCGGATGCCGTCGTAGTGGGCGGCGAACCCCGGGTCGGCCTCGTACATGCGGCCGAGGCAGACCTGCATGCGCCGGGTGAGGGGGAAGTACGCGGCGAAGACCTCGCGGTGCCGCTCGACGAGCCGGTTCGCCTCCGGATCACCGGGGGCGACACCGGCGTCCATCGCCTCCCCGAGGGCACGTTCGAAGGCGGCGACGGAGTCGACGACCGTCTGCCACTCCTCCGGGCCGCGTGAGGCGGAGCGTTCGGCGTACTGCTGCCACTGCTCCGTGTCCCCGTAGCGCCGGCGGGCCTCGGCGGGCCAGTCGGGGTTCCATCCGGGGCCGAAGATCGCGCTCTGCTGCTCGACGGTCAGCAGCAGGCCGCGCTCATGGGCGTCGATCATCCGGTCGAGTCCGGTGCCGAGCCGCTGGAGGCGGTCGATCCGTTCGGCTACCTGAGTGCGTTGCGCGCGCAGCGCGGCGGACACCTCCGCGGTCGTGTCGTCGAGGATGGACCGGATGCCGTCGAGGCCGACACCGAGTTCGCGGTAGACGACGACGCGGTGGAGGCGTTCCAGGTCACCGGCGGTGTAGAGCCGGTATCCGGCGGCCGTGCGCAGCGACGGCCGCGCCAGACCGATCTCGTCCCAGTGGTGCAGCGCGCGGACGGTCACACCGAGCCGCGTCGAGACCTGACCGACGGTCAGGCCGTCGGTGTCCCCGTCGGTGTCCGTGGCGTCAGGCATGGCTCCCATTGTCGCGGTGCCCGCCGCCCGGCGGAGTGATCCCGACGGCCGCGAGGGTCCGCGCCTCCTCACTCGACGGGTCGAAGGGCTTGGCCGCGGTGAGGACGATCCGGGCGTTCTCCGGGGTGGTCACCACCACGTCGCGGGTGTTCCAGGGGGTGTCCCGTGGGGCCTCGACCGAGTCCGGGCGCACGGCACGGCAGTCCTCGACGAGGGAGTCGATCTGGCTCAGCAGGCACGCGAAGCTGACGCTCAGCGCCGGTGTCTGCTCCGGAACGCCCGCCGCCGGGACGAGGAGCACGTCCTGGAACGCCCACCGGCGCAGGTGCACGATCCGGCCGGGGATGCTGAACAGTTCGAAGAACCCGAGCCCGCGGACCCAGAAGTCCACCGAGGCCGCCAGGTCGTCCGTGGGGATCGTCACGAACGCCGGCATCCCGTAGATGCCGCGGAACGGCTCCGGCGGCACCGCGTCGGGGCCGGGAGCGGGCACGGGGCTCATCTCGAACGCGTCGTAGTAGTCGCTCATGCGCCCACTCAACGGCCTCACGCGGCGTGAGGGTCAAGCCGATCCGGCCAACCTCGCCCGAGGGAACATCATCTTCCTTGCGCCGCACGCCAGTTGGGATCATCCTGTGTCGCGCCTGTGAACTCCTGTTTCCTGGAGGAACATCCGTGTCATCCCACCCCCCACTGGCCCGGCCCGCCGCTCGCCACAGACGGCGCGGGCGACTCGCCGTCGGCACCCTGGTCACCGCCCTGTTCGGGCAGTTGCTCACCGGAACCGCGGTCGCCGCTCCCACAGCCGAGGCCCCGTCGCCCGGGCGCATAGCCTGGGAACCCTGTGAGTCCCCCTCCGGTCAGGGCACCTTCGAGTGCGCCACCCTCACCGTGCCCCTGAACTGGAAGAAGCCGCGTGGCGCCACCATCGACCTGGCGCTCAACCGCCATGTGGCGACGAACCCCGCGCGCAGGATCGGTTCGCTCCTGATCAACCCCGGTGGCCCGGGCGGCTCCGGGGTGGACTTCGCGTTCAGCGCGCCCGAGAGCTTCTCGCCCGCGCTCCTGGAGCGCTTCGACATCGTGGGCTTCGACCCGCGCGGTGTCGCCCGCAGCAACCCGGTGCGGTGCGACGGCGACCTGGTGACGGCGCAGTCGGGACTGCTCTACCCGGACAGCGCCGCGTCCTTCACCTCCCTGCGCCGGGCGAACCGCGCCCTCGGCAAGAGCTGCCGCGCCCTCACCGGCCCCCTCGTCGACCACATGGACACGGGGAGCGTCATCCGCGACATGGACGCGATCCGCGCCGGCCTCGGCGAGAAGCGGATCAGCTACTACGGCGTCTCCTACGGCACCGGCATCGGCCAGCAGTACGCCGAGCGCTATCCCCACCGCGTCCGCGCGATGACCCTCGACTCCAACATGGACCACAGCCTGGGCAGGTGGGACTACCAGAGGACCGAGACGATCGCGATGGAGGAGTCGTACGGCCAGTTCGCCGACTGGTGCGCCCGTACGTCCACCTGCGCGCTGCACGGCCGGGACGCCCGCGCCCTGTTCGACTCGCTCTACCGGCGCGCGGCCGCCGGTGAGCTGGTCCTGCCGGGCGACCCGCCGCACACCGTGACCACCGAGGAACTCCAAGGTGCGGCGTTCGGCAACATGTACGACCCGGCCTCCTGGTTCGAGTTCGCCCAGTACCTCGCCGACCTGAACGCGGGCGCCCCCTCCTCGGCGGAGTCCCTCGGGCGGCGCGGTGAGCCGACGCAGTTCCCGTACCTCCCGGTGACGTGCCAGGACTACGACTTCGACGTCGCCTCGTACGGCACGCTCGCCCGCTACGAACGCAAGCTGGCCCGTCTCGCCCCGGTCACCCGGCTGAGCTCCCTGGCGTGGACCGACCTGACCGGCTGCCAGAACTGGCCGACCGAGGTGGCCAACCCACCGCACCGGCTCCGCGTCGACGGCACCCCGCCGATCCTCGTGACCAACAGCCGCTACGACGTGGCGACCCCGTACTCCTGGGGTTCCCAGGCGGCCCGGCAGATCGGCCGCGAGGCCGTCCTCCTCACCTACGACGGCGTCGGCCACGGCGACTACTGGCTGAGCCCGTGCGCCCGCAAGGCCATCGACACGTACCTGCTCACTCTGAAGACCCCCCGCAAGAACACCCACTGCCCCGCGATCTGGCCGGCCGCCCCCTCGGCCCAGCGCCAGTCCCCGAGCGGCGGCCTCACCAACCCCCTGCCCGACCTGCTGAGCACGGGCCGCCTAGGACAGCCGCTGAGCGCCCATGCGACTCCCTGAGGATCGCTGAAGGGTCCCTCCCACACCCGGCGGAGTGTGGGAGGGACCTCTCCATCCCACCGGCCGCGGCCAGAACCGGCCTCAGCCAGGCGCAGTCAGCCGCGGCGCACCGGTCTCCGGAGATTCCGACATGATCGGTCGACTTGTTCGCGGGACTAAGTCGATATAATGGCTTCATGGCTCACGTTTCCGCGGCCGAGCGCCGTCCTCAGCTGATCAAGGCCGCCATCGACCTCATGACGAGGGAGGGCGTGGCCGCCGGCAGCACCCGTGCCATCGCGGCCGAACTGGGCGTGGCCCAGGCCACGGTGCACTACACCTTCGGCACCAAGGAAGACCTGTACCGCGCCGTCATGGAGCAGCTCACCCATGATCTGATCACCCAGGTCGGACGGTCGGCGCCCACGGACGCCGGCTTCGAGGACACGGTCGCGGCACTCGCCACCGCCCTGTGGCGGACCGTGCGCGAGCAGCCGACCACGCACCTGCTGCTCACCGAGCTGTCCATGTTCGCGCTCCGGACCCCACGGCTGAAGGAGGCCCTGGAGGGCCACTACCGCGAGGTGACGGCCGTGACGGCGAAACTGGTGACCGAGGTGGCCGAGCGCACCGGTCACCAGCTGGCCCAGCCGCCGGAGACCCTCGCCCGGTTCTTCCTGGCCGGCTTCGACGGCCTCTCGTCGCAGCGTCTCTCCCTGCCCGACGAGGAGGCCGAACTCGCCTGCCTCCAGGCCCTGGTCTCCGCCGTCGTCGCACTGGCGGGCGGCCGCATGGAGTTCGTGACCCTGCCGACGGGCTGATGGGCTGACGGGCTGACGGCGAGCCGAGAAAGGGCCGGCGCGGACGGTGTTCCGTCCGCGCCGGCCCTTCGGCAGTTGGTCGGCAGTCTGTAGGCACGCGCGTCCCGTGCGACCTCCTCAGGCCGCCGGCACACGTCCGGGCTGTGATGCGCCGACGGTCTCCCCACTGGCCACCGTCATCCTCAGCAGGGGCAGCGAGGCGAGGCAGGTGCCGCTCGCCAGGACGACGCTCAGTACGCCGGCCCCGGCCCCGTCGAGCACGGCGCCGACGGCCAACGGTCCCACGCCGGTGCCCAGCGCACCCGCGCCGCTGAGGGAGGCGACGAGTCGGCCGGTCGGGTCCAGGAGCGCCGCGGCGGCGAGCATCTGTACCAGGACGGCCAGTTGGCAGCCCTGCCAGAGGACGGCCGCGACGATGAAGAACACGGGGTCATGGGTGAAGATCAGGATCGCCATCGCGACGGCCTGCCCCATGACGAAGGCGGCCATCGACCGCATGCGCCCCAAGTGCCGCGCGGCGACGGGCCCCACCACCGCGCCGACGAGTGCCACGACGCTGGAGACGGCGAGGACGGCCGACACCGCCGAGTGCGACATACCGGTGTGCTGACGCCCCAGGACCGAGGCGTACGACCACGCGCCCTGGGTGACGGCCCACAGGAGCCCGGTACCGACGAGCAGCACGACCGACGGCCTCGACGCCGCCGCCCCTCGCGCACCGGCGGACCCGGCGGCCGGTGGCACGGGACCGGCGCCCGGCGTGGTAGGACCGGCGGGGCCGTCGGGGAGTCGGCGCAGCAGCGGCCAGGCGACGAGACAGCACACCGCCATGAGCAGGAAGCCGGCGCCCTCCCCCAGGTCGTGGTTGGCCATGGGGACGCCCATGATCAGTAGCGCTGTCACGCCAACGACACCGCAGATGGTGACCGCGGAGGCCTTGTCGGCGTCGTCGGTGGCGGCGAGCGCGGCCGTGGCCGCCGCGTAGACCGCGCCGAGCCCCGCGCCGAGGACCAGGTTGGCGAGGACCAGGGTGACCGGGTCGGTGACCGCCGCCGCGCCCAGGAAGCCGACGCACGAGACGGCCAGGCCCAGCCGGGCCATCCGCACCCGGCCCGGCCGCGCCGCCCGCCCGGCCAGCAGCAGCGTGACGACGGCGGTCGCCATCAGCTGGGTCGCGGCCACGAGCCCGGCGGCGGAGTCGGACAGCGCGAAGCGTGTCGCGAAGTCGTCGACGAAGACGGGCATCACGTTCGCTCCGCCGTTGCCCAGCGTCACTCCGGCGACGAGGGCGACCGCCACGCCGAAGCCGAGCGCGGTACCGCCGCGGGCGTTCAACGTCCGCTCCTCTGCGAGGTGTTGCGGGCGACGGCTGTTCCTCGGCGGGGCGCCGAGCGGGCGATGAGCATGAGGACCTCACGAGTTCGAAAGCGGGGATTCAGGAGCACGGGTTCGAATGCACGGGGAGCACGGGTTCAGGAGCACGGGTTCAGGAGCACGGGTTCTGGAGCACCGGTCCAGGAGCACAGGTCAGGAGGGCGCGGGAAACGGTGCGAAAGAGACAGGGCCACGGATGAGGGGGAAGTCCGTGACCCTGTCGGTCTGTGATCAGCTGGTGCGGGGTCAGCCCGCCCAGACGTCCTCGACGTAGGTTCCGGACTCGATCAGCGCGTTCAGCCAGGCGCTCGCCTCGTCGTCCCCGGCGCCGGTGTGCGTGCGGTAGATCGCCATGAACGCCTCCCGCACGGCGGGGGCCATCCGGCGGCCGTCGCCGCAGACATGGACTCGGCCGCCGGCCTCCAGGGCCGCCCACACCTCGTCGCTCTCCTTGGCGATGCGGTCCTGGACGAAGCGGGCCCCGTCCTCGGGCGCGCAGGAGAAGGTGGGCCGCATGCTGACGGCTCCGGCGGCCTCGGCCGCCTCGAACTCCGTGCGGTGCAGGTAGTCGACATCGGGGTGGTCGCAGCCGAAGTAGCACAGCAGGGTGCCGGTCGACCCGGTGTGGTGGCGGTCGAGCACGGCCCCGCGGAAGGGGGCGAGACCGGTGCCCGCGCTGACCAGGATCACCGGCACCGAGTCGTCCTCGGGCAGCCGGAACGCCTCGCTGCAGGGCAGCACCCGGGCCTGGACCGTGTCGCCGGCGCTCACCGTCTGGAGGTAGTGCGAGCCGATGCCGCGGAAGGTGCCCTCGCCGCAGCGGTGGGGCGCGGCGAGCAGCGACACCATCAGGTCGACCTCACCGGGTGCCGCCGCGGCGGACGAGGAGATCGAGTAGTGGCGCGGGCGCAGCACCGGCAGCAGCTCAAGGAAGACCTCGAACGGCAGCTCGCAGGCCCGGTACCGCTCCAGCAGGTCGAGGAGACTGCGTCCGGCGGCGGTCACCTGCTCGCGGAAGGTCTCCTCGTCCGCCGCGGCGAGTTCGGCCAGGGGGCGCTTCTCGGGCGGGCAGGCGGTGTGCTCGGCGAGCACGGCGACCTGCTCCCGGGTGGCGGGGTCCTGGAGTTCGACGAAGTCGGTGAGCAGACGGCGCAGGGTCAGCGGGCGGTCGACGGGCAGGGCGCCCCGGCTGCGGCGGCGGGTCTGGAGCCGGACGGTGCGGTCCAGGTCGAGGGCGAAACGGTCGGCCACCCGCCGCACGAGGTCGGCCGGGTTGCTCGGGAGGACGGCGAGGTGGTCGCCGGTGCGGTAGGTGACGCCTTCGGGCAGCCGCAGCTTGAGGAAACGCTTGGAGCGGCCCAGCCCGTGGTCCATGTCGACGAGTTCACCGGCGTCGAGCACCTCCATCGGCTGGACGCCGTGCCGCGCGGCGAGCCCGCCGATGACCGAGTCGGTCGCGTCCTCCAGTACGTACAGGCCCGAGTCCTGGTCGTCCTCCGGTTCGGCGGCGGCTGCTTCCCCGGCGGTCCCGTAGCGTTCCAGGAGCGTGGTCCACAGGTCGCCGGTCCAGCGGTCCACCGTGCCGGCGAAGTCACCGGCGGCGTCGGCGGCGCCGCGCTCCAGCAGCGGTGTGGCGCCCGCGGCGGTGAGCCGCTCGTCGATGAGGGTGGGGACGCGCTGGTAGGTGGCGGCCCAGTTGCGGTCGCCGACGCCGAGTACGGCGTACCGCAGGCCGTCGAGGGCGCCGGGCTCCAGCCCCTCCAGCCAGGTGACGAACTTTGTGGCGTCGTCGGTGGGCCTGCCGTTGTAGGAGGCGGCGACGATCACGACCGGCCCGTCGACCGCGGCGAGCTTGCCGACGGCGTCGTCGAGGGGGGCGACGGACGCGGTGAAGCCGCGCTCGCCGCCGTCGTCGGCCAGGTCGCGGGCGATGCCCACGCAGGTGCCCAGGTTGGAGCCGTGCAGGAGCGTGAGCGAGGTACCGGTGGCACGCCGGACGACGGGGCGGTCCTGGCCTGCGGGAGCGCCGCCCGCCACGAGGGCCGCGGCGGCGGGCGAGCGCCGCTCCCCGCTGGTGCGCCGGGCCAGGTTCAGGGTGAACTCGTCCGGCTTGAGGGTGAGCGACTGCTTGATCTTCAGCTGGTAGTTGGTGTGGTCGATCAGGCGGTAGCGGTGGATCACGAGCGCGAGGACCAGTGTGGCCTCGTGCAGCGCGAACTGCCGACCGATGCAGGCGCGTTCACCGCTGCCGAACGGCTTGAACAGATGGACCGGCCGCTCCTCCTCCCGCTCCGGCAGGAACCGGTCCGGGTCGAACAGCTCGACGTTCTCGCCCCAGGCGGGGTCGCGGTGCAGTTGCGGGATGAGGATCTGGATGGACTCGCCCGCGCGCACGGCGTACTTCCCGCCGATGACCGTGTCCTCGATCGGCTCCACCGCGAAGGCGGGCGCCGTCGGCCACAGCCGCAGACTCTCGTTGAGCACCTGACGGATGTACGTCAGCTTGCCGATGTCCCCGTAGTCGGGCTCGGGGGCGTCCGTGTCCCCCCACAGGGCGTCGACCTCGGCCTGGGCCCGGGCGAGGACCTCAGGGTGCTTGGTCAGGTAGTAGAGGGCGAACGACAGCGCCCCGCTGGTGGTCTCGTGGCCGGCGATGAGGAACGTGATCGCCTGGTAGCGGATGTTGACGTCGTCCAACGGCTCGCCCGTCACCGCGTCGACGGTGTGCAGCATCCGCCCGAGCAGGTCGTCGGTGCTCAGGTCTCCCGACGCCCTGCGCTGCCGGATCACGTCGTCCACCAGGCCCTCCATCAGGGCCACGTCCTCACGGAACCGCTCCGCCTGCTTCCACTTGAACAGCTCCGCGCCCGGGATCGACTCGCCCTTGTCCTGGGCGAAGGCCAGCGCCCTGGACAGCGCGGAGACGAAGGGGTGCGGCTCGTCGCGGTCGAACGACTCGAAGTCGTAGCCGAAGCCGCACAGTCCGATCGTGTCGAGCGTCAGACGCGTCATGTCGTCGGCGACGTCCACGGACTCCTCGCCCGCCGCCCGGTCCCACTTCCCGATCAGCTCCCGGGCGACCCGGAGCATCGTCGCGTGGTAGCCGCGCATCGCGCCGAGTGAGAACGCCGGCATCAGGACGTCGTGCGCCTTGCGCCAGTTGGGCTCGTCGTTGTACGCGGTGAACAGCCCGTCGCCGCCGATCCCCCGGAGGATCACCAGGTCGGGGTGGACGTTCTTGCGGAACCGGCTCTCGTCCGCCAGCTCGGTGACCAGGTCGAGACCGGAGGCGAAGTTGATCTCGTTGCCGAAGACGCGGAGCTTGAACAGCGGCCCCAGCTCCTTGGCCTCCTTCATCACATAGAGCAGGCCGTCGGCCCCACTGGGGATGTCGAACGCGTGGCCCACCAGGGGCAGAGCCGGGCGCTGAGGAATCGGTTCGGTTCCGCGCAGGGTCTCGTGGGTCATGAGCTTGCCTTTCGTTGCCGCACAGGCTGTCCGCTGGCTAGAACCATACAAGCGACCTTGTCACTCGACAATGTCGCTTGATTGTGGCGCCTGACACAGTCGATCGATTGACCGCCGAGCGCCCTCGCGGGAGCGCCGCAAATACGCATGAAACAGGCAAAGCCCCTCCCGCGACACGCTGTCGCGGGAGGGGCTTCTCGGACCCTCGAAGGCCGGCGGGACCCGGCAGGAGTTCACGGGACGGGACCCGGCAGGGAGTCCACGGGACCGGCCAGAGACTTCGGAGGACTGGGCAGGGAGTGTGGAGGACCGGGCAGGAATTTCAGAGGACTCAGGGGGTGAGGACGAACCGAATCGGATCGCCGATCTTCTTCTCCAGCCGATGGACGGCGTCCGCGGCATCGGCCAGCGGGATGTGAGCGGTGATGGAAGGGGCCAGATCGATCCGCCCGGCGGAGGTCAGGCCGATGAGCTGCTCCACATGCTCGAAGCCGGAGCCGTAGTGACCGCGGATCTGGCTGCCCCGGAAGCAGAACCCGGTGCTGTCGCCGACGACGATCGGCTCAGGCGTGAGCCCCGCGAGCACCAGGACGCCGCCGGCCCCGAGCACGGCGACCGCCTGAGCGCGAGCGGCGGGAACGCCGGCGAAGTCGAACGCCACGTCGATCCCCCGGCCCGCCGTGGCCTCCGCCACCGCTTCGGCGAAGCCGTCCGCCATCGGGTCGAGAGCGAAGTCGGCACCGAAGGCGAGGGCCCGCTCCCGGGCGGTGGACAGGGGATCCACGGCGATGATCGGCGCCGCGCCGACCATGCGGGCAAGCCGGATGCCATGCGCGCCGAGACCGCCCGCACCCCAGATCCCGACCGCCTGCGCGGGACGCACCGCACCTGTCTCGACGATCGCGGCGTACGGGGTGGAGACGGCGTCGGGAATGATGGCGGCCTGGTCGAAGGGAAGGTCGTCCGGGATGGCGAGCAGGGTGTCCTCGCGCGCCACGGCGTACTGGGCCCAGCCGCCGTCGTAGTCCACACCACGGGTGAGGGGCTGCCGACACGAGGTGCGGCGCAGACAGCCACCGCACCCGCCGCACGCCTGCCCGGCCTGCAGCACGACCCGGGTGCCGGGCCCCCACTCACCAGCCACCCCCGGTCCCACGGCATGGATGACACCGGCGACCTCATGCCCGAGCGTGACGGCACGGGCGGCGGCGACGGAGTCGACGGGGAACGCCGGGCTGATACTGCCGTCGATCAGATGAACGTCGGACAGACACACCCCGGCGGCCCGCACCTCGACCAGCACCTCGCCCGGCCCCGGCGTGGGCACGGGAACCTCTTCGACGGCGAACGTGCGGGTGTCCAGGCGGAGCCGCCCGGCAAGCATGGTCTTCATGGCGGACCACAATCCTTCCAACACCTCAAGCTAATGACCTTGTCGAGCGACAATGTCAGTCAAACGAGTTGTTTGACAAGGTCGAGTGACTCACATCTCAGAAGGCAGAGGGGGAGGACGAAAGACGTCGGCTGCTGCTGCGCGCACAACCGCCCGGCGTGAGCGGCACGACAAGGACACCGGACATCGGCGGCAACCGCCGACGCGATCACCAGGCGGCAGGCAGTGAGGTGCCGGCCGCCCCGGGGGCACGGGCGCCCTCAGCTCACAGAGACTGAGTCATCGCACAGCCCGATCGACGCCGAACCCCGAGGGAATACCAGCGGTAGGATGGGTGGCATGAGTGAAGCTACCGGCAAGTACTCCATCACCATGCCGCGGGACATCGCCGAGGCTGCCCGCGACCGCAGCGGCCCCTCCGGCCTCTCCGCCTACGTCGCCGCTGCGGTCGCCCGCCAGATCGAGCGCGACAATCTCAACGAGCTCATCGCCACCGCGGAAGCAGAACACGGCCCCATCACCGACGAGGAGATCCAGGCCCTGCGCGAAGAACTCCACCAGGCCCGGCGGCAGCAGGGCTCGGGCCGGGCGGACGCCGCGTGACTCGCACCTCCCCCGCGGTCCCGGGCGGCACCCTCGTCCTGGACAGCGAAGGACTGGCGAAGGCCGTCCTGCGCGACCGCACGGTCACCACCTGGCTCGCCCTCGCCCGCGCCGACGATCTCCGGGTCATCACCTCCGCGGCCACCCTGGTCGAGGTCATCCACCCCCGGATCAACCGCCCCGCCCTCGAGTGGACCCTCTCCCGGCTGGTCGTGGAACCGGTCACCGAGCCGCTCGCCCGGCACGCCGCCACACTCCTCGCCGACGCCGGAGTCCACGGCCACACATACGCCATCGACGCCATACTCGCCGCGACCGCGCTCTCCGCCCCAGGCCCCACCACCGTGCTCACCTCCGACCCGGAGGACCTCACCACCCTCTGCGGGACACGGGTCACCGTGATCAAGATCTGACGGGAATCGCCCGGCTTTCCGTCAGGGCAGAAGTCCGATCGCAACCAAACCGCTGAGGCAGACGACGACCATCAGCAGAGCCGAGGGTTCCTTGAATCACTGCGCCCGGCTCCGTCCTGACCCATCTTCTTGTACTGGACAAGGATGAAGCTGTCCTGGCTCACGTGGTGATGGATCAAGTCGACCCCCAACGTGTCCTCAGCCGACAGGCGGTTCACGTTGGCGATGAACAGTTACTGGTCGCCCTTGTGGAATACACGCTTCGCGAGATGCTCCGCGTCACCTCCGATCCAGTCGGAGAAGCGCTGCGCACGTGAGCGACGAGGTGGTCCTCGTGCGCCGGATGTCCCGGCAGAGTGGCGAGGACGGGGATCTGTCCCCGCCCTCTTCCGGGAACTTCGCCTCTTCAATCTTCCGGGAACTTCGCCTCTTCAATGATGCTCCGGTCGGATCCGCCCAGTTGAAATGCCAGTCCTGTGGCGTCTCTCTGCTCCAGGAACAGTTCCCGCACTCTGCCGAGGATCCGGACACCGCCCACCCTTTCCTTCAACTGGGCCATGACCGGGGCCAGATCAGCACGGGGCGTGGTAAGGCCGTTCAACACTTCGCCGGACCGCTTCGTCAACACGCCGGACCGGTCAACTGCGTTCCCGTGTCGGAGCGGAAGCTGGTCGGACAGTTCTTCCATCCGGACCGGAGGCGCGACTCGATGGGGTTGAGTCACCTCGACCACACGCTGGAAGATCCCGGCGGGGCGACCGCTCCGGGCCTGCCCCACGTATTCGAGACGCGGTCGACCTCTCTCCTGCTTCCAGGACGCCCCGTCCTCAGAGCAGGCAACAATCAGCCACAGCATCGGGAAAGCCCAGGCCAGAGGCCTTAGGGCCAAGCCGTCACGCCTCGATCTGTTTCCACTGGCAGGGACGTCGAAATCATCCCCAGCTTCCACAAACCCGCAGGTCAGGCACGCTTCCCCGCAGGCTCCAGAATCGCCACGCACTCCAAGTGATGCGTCATCGGAAACAGATCGAACGCCCTCAGCATCCGCACCCGATAACCCCCCTCGCGGAAGTACCCGAGGTCGCGTGCCAGGGCGGCCGGGTCGCAGGCGACGTAGGCGATGCGGCGGGCGCCCAGCGTGGAGAGGTGCTCCACCGTCTTGCGGCCCGCGCCCGCGCGGGGCGGGTCCAGGACGACGAGGTCGACCTCGGTGATCCCGGTGCGCGGCAGCACCGCCTCGACCTTGCCCAGCTCGATCCGTACGCGGTCGAACTCCGCGAGGTTGTGCCGCGCGTCCTCGACCGCCCGTTTGCCGGACTCGATGCCGAGGACGGCCCCCTTCTCGCCGACCCGGTCGGCGAGGGCGCCCGCGAACAGCCCGACCCCGCAGTACAGGTCGAGCGCGGTGTCGCCCTTGCGGGGCAGCAGGCCCTGCATGACGGCCTTGACGAGGGTGTCCGCGGCCTTGGGGTGGACCTGCCAGAAACCACCGCTCCCGACCCGGTACGTGCGGTCGTCGGCGCGCTCACGGACGAAGGGGCGCCCGTGGACGCGGTGCACACCCCGGTCCTTCTCCCCGACCCGCATCACCGACACCGGCTTGTCCAGCTCCACGATCGGCAGCCGCGCCCCCGGCTTCGGCGTGAGGATCACCTGGCGGTCCTGCGAACCCGTCGCCGCGATCGCGTCGACCGACTCCATGCCGGACCAGTCCCGCTTCTCGATACCCAGCTCGCTCACGCCCGGCGCCGCGATCATGCAGTGGTCGATCGGCTCGACCTCGTGTGAGCGGTGACGGCGCAGACCCGCGCGCCCCGAGGCGTCCACCGCGTACTGCACGCGCGTGCGCCACGCCGGGACCTCGCCCGCCGGGACCTTGTCGCCCTCGGCCGGCATCACCGTGCCGTCCCACCCCGCTTCCTCGGGCGTGAGGCCCGCGAGCCGCCGCAGCTGCTCGGCGAGGACCTCGCCCTTGAAGCGGCGCTGCGCGCCCGGCTTCACGTGCTGCCAGTCGCAGCCACCGCACCGGCCGGGGCCGGCGTAGGGGCAGGGCGCCTCGATGCGGTCCTTGGCCGCGTCGAGCACCTCGACGGCGTCGGCCCGCAGGAAGCGCGCACCCTCCTCGCCCTCGGTCACCCGGGCCACGACGCGCTCACCGGGCAGCGTGTGCCGGACGAAGAGGACCTGGCCCTCCGCCGTACGGGCGATGCAGTGGCCACCATGGGCGACGAGGCCGACCTCGACCTCGTACTCCTCCCCCACCAGCGATTTCTTCGGTTCTGCCTGCATGGCGGGGTGACTCCAGGAGAGAGGGAAGCGACAACGGCCGGACAACAGCCCACCAGTCTACGTGGGTGCCGTCCGGCCGCCGACCACAGGAGCGGCGCCCCGCCCTCACGAGGCGCCGCTCCCGGTGACCGGTGACTCAGCTCTGGTTGGCCGAGGACTCCTTCGCCGGTGTCTTGGACTGCTCGTGCGCCGGACCACGCCGTACCGAACCCGGCGCGTTCCACTCCTGCCGCTTGCGCGCGCGCCGCTTGGCGACCTCGGAGGACTCCAGCTGGTACGGCACGGAGGTCACCATGACACCCGGCGTGAACAGCAGGCGTCCCTTGAGCCGGAGCGCGCTCTGGTTGTGCAGCAGATGCTCGTACCAGTGGCCGACCACGTACTCGGGGATGATGACCGACACCGCGTCGCGCGGGGACTCCTTGCGCAGCCCCTTGACGTACTCGATGACCGGCCGGGTGACCTCCCGGTACGGCGAGTCGAGGACCTTCAGCGGTACGTCGATGCCGCGCCGGTTCCACTCCTCCTGGAGCGCCTTGGTCTCGGCCGGGTCGACGTTGACGCTGAGCGCCTCCAGGGTGTGCGAGCGCATCAGCTTGGCGTAGGCGAGGGCCCGCAGGGTCGGGCGGTGGATCTTGGAGATCAGCACCACGGAGTGGACCCTGGACGGCCGTACGACGTCGTCGCTGGGGCCCTCGGGGGCGGCGATCTCCGCGGCGACCCGGTCGTAGTGCTTACGGATCGCGGTCATCGTCGCGTAGAAGATCACCATGCCGAGCAGGGCGACCCAGGCACCGTGAGTGAACTTGGTGACGAGGACGACGATCAGGACGAGCCCGGTGAAGAAGGCGCCGAAGGCGTTGATGGCCCGCGAGCGGACCATGTGGCGCCGCTTGGCCTGGTCCTTCTCGGTGCGCAGATGGCGGTTCCAGTGCCGGACCATGCCCGTCTGGCTCAGCGTGAAGGAGACGAACACGCCGACGATGTACAGCTGGATCAGACGGGTCGAGTCGGCGCCGTAGATCCACACCAGCAGTACGGCGGCGCCCGCGAGGAGCACGATGCCGTTGGAGAAGGCGAGGCGGTCGCCGCGGGTGTGCAGCTGTCGCGGCAGGTAGCGGTCCTGGGCGAGGATCGAGCCGAGCAGCGGGAAGCCGTTGTACGCGGTGTTGGCGGCCAGGAAGAGGACCAGGGCGGTGGCGGCGGCCAGCACGATGAAGAAGAACGTTCCGTCGCCGAAGACGGCGGCCGCGACCTGCGAGATCACCGGGTTCTGGACGTAGGACTCGCCGACCGGGGTGCCGTCGCGCACGAGGTCGACCGCCGGGTTCTCGGCCATCCGCACGTTGGTGGCCATGGCGAGGCCGATGATGCCGCAGAACATGGTGACGGCGAGCAGGCCCATCGCGGCGAGCGTGCTGGCCGCGTTCTTCGACTTGGGCTTGCGGAAGGCGGGGACGCCGTTGGAGATGGCCTCGACGCCGGTCAGCGCGGCGCAGCCGGAGGAGAAGGCGCGCAGCAGCAGGAAGACCAGCGCGAAGCCGGCGAGTCCCTCGTGCTCGGCTTTGATCTCCAGGTCCGCGGTGGGTGCCCGCATCGTCTCGTCGAGGACCAGCCCGCGGTAGGCACCCCAGGCGATCATCGCGAAGACGCCGACGACGAAGACGTACGTCGGGATCGCGAAGAGCTTGCCGGACTCCTTCACCCCGCGCAGGTTCATCAGCGTGAGCAGCACGATGATGCCGACCGCGCACAGCACCTTGTGCTCGACGAAGAAGGGGATGGCCGAGCCGAGGTTCTCCACCCCGGAGGAGATCGACACGGCGACGGTGAGGACGTAGTCGACGAGGAGCGCGCTGGCGACGGTGAGACCGGCCTTGGGACCGAGGTTGGTGTTCGCCACCTCGTAGTCGCCGCCGCCGCTCGGATAGGCGTGCACGTTCTGCCGGTAGGACGCCACCACGGTGAACATCAGCACGACGACGGCGACGGCGATCCAGGGGCTGAAGTGGTAGGCCGACACGCCCGCGATGGAGAGGACCAGCAGAACCTCGCCGGGTGCGTACGCCACGGACGAGAGCGGGTCGGAGGCGAAGACGGGAAGTGCGATGCGCTTCGGCAGGAGCGTTTCGCCGAGCCGGTCGCTGCGCAGAGCGCGCCCGATCAGAATCCGTTTGGGCAGGTCGGTCAGTTTGGACACGCAGAGGATCGTAAGCGCCCCGACTGGTTCTGGGCACATCCGGGTGAAATCCCGGCGGGCCCCTGGGTGAAATCTCCCCGGGCGTCACTGCGAGGTGCGTCACGTGACGCATCCTCAGGCCTAATGGGGGCGTCCTGATGTCTATATGACGAATCCCGTCCCACCTCATCTCTGGAGGCCCCATGCAGGCGGCGACCGCGGAGCTGATCGGCGCACTCGTGTCCCTCGTCGGCCTCGGTGTCCTGACGATGATCAGCGTCCGCCGGATCAGCCGTCGGCGCTCGCCCACCTGACGGGTGCTGCACGGGGGTGCCCTTGGCGGACCGCGCGTGTGTAGCTTGGGCCACGGTCTGAGACCCTGTTTTTGCCGTTTCGGCTGAACACCAGCTATTGACACCGGAAGGACGGTCGTGCACATCGTCATCATGGGCTGCGGGCGAGTGGGGTCGACCCTCGCCCAGACCCTGGAGCAACAGGGGCACACGGTCGCCGTGATCGACCAGGACCCCACTGCCTTCCGTCGTCTGGGCTCGGGATTCGGTGGCCGCCGTGTCACCGGTGTCGGCTTCGATCGCGACACCCTGCGTGAGGCGGGCATCGAGGAGGCGGGCGCGTTCGCGGCCGTCTCCAGCGGCGACAACTCGAACATCATCGCCGCCCGCGTCGCCCGCGAGATGTTCGGCATCGAGAACGTGGCGGCGAGGATCTACGACCCCCGCCGCGCCGAGGTCTACCAGCGTCTGGGCATCCCCACGGTCGCCACGGTCCGCTGGACGGCCGACCAGATGCTCCGCCGGCTGCTGCCCGCCGGGTCCGAACCGCTGTGGCGCGACCCCACCGGGGGCGTCCAGCTCGCCGAGGTGCACGCCTCCTCGGCCTGGGTGGGCCACAAGATCAGCAAGATGCAGGAGGAGACGGGCGTCCGCGTCGCGTTCCTCACCCGCCTGGGTGAGGCCATCCTGCCCACCTCGCAGACGGTGCTGCAGGAGGGCGACCTGGTGCACGTGATGATGCGTACGGACGACGTCGAGAAGGTCGAGGCCTCCTTCGCCGAGGGTCCCGACGAGGAGGGCGGTCACTGATGAGGGTCGCCATTGCCGGAGCCGGTGCGGTGGGCCGCTCGATCGCGGGCGAACTGCTGGAGAACGGCCACGAGATCCTGCTCATCGACAAGGCGCCGACCGCGATCTCGGTCGAGCGCGTCCCCATGGCGGAGTGGCTGCTGGCCGACGCCTGCGAGATCACCTCGCTGGACGAGGCCGCGCTGCAGCGCTGCAACGTAGTGATCGCCGCGACGGGCGACGACAAGGTCAACCTGGTCGTCTCGCTGCTGGCGAAGACGGAGTACGGCGTCCCGCGTGTGGTCGCCCGCGTCAACAACCCGAAGAACGAATGGCTGTTCAACGAGTCGTGGGGCGTGGACGTCGCCGTGTCGACGCCCCGGCTGATGTCGGCCCTGGTCGAGGAGGCGGTGAGCGTCGGCGACCTGGTGCGTCTGCTCCGCTTCAGCCACGGTGACGCCAACCTGGTCGAGCTGACCCTCCCGCCGGAGTCGGCGCTGGCCGGCACGCAGGTGGGCGAGGTCGAGTGGCCGGAGGACACGTCCCTGGTGACGATCATCCGCGGCACCCGGGTCCTCACCCCGACCCAGGAGGACTCCCTAGAAGCCGGCGACGAGCTCCTCTTCGTCGCCGCCCAGGCCCGCGAGGAACAGCTGGAGGATCTGCTGTCGGTCCGCCGCGAGGACGCGACGAGCTGACCCACCGAACCACGCGCGAAGGGGCGCCCGGAGATCTCCGGGCGCCCCTTCGCGCGTGGTTCGGTCGGCAGTGCCTTCGACCGAGGAGCGGCCGCCGGCGCTTTCGTCTGAGAGCCGGCCGTCGGCGCTTCCTCCGTGGATCGGCCGCCGGTGCCTCGTCCGTGGTTCAGTCGCCCGTGTGGGCCGCCCGCTCGGCGGCCTTGCGCTCCTTCTCGGCCTGCTCGGCCGCCTCCATCTCCGCGAACACGTCGATCGGCGCCGGCGCCTTGGCCAGGAACACCCAGGTCAGCCAGACGGCCAGCAGGAACGGCGGGATCTTCAGCGCGACGAGCACCCAGCCGAGCTGCTCGGTGTCGGCCCACCAGTACAGCGGGAAGAGGATGGCGCACTTGCCGAGCAGGATCGCGCCCCAGGCGTAGCTCGCCTTCGCGTACGCCTTCTTGCGGCCGGGGTTGCGGGTCCGCCAGGAGAGGTTCTCCTTGAACACCGGCCCGAGCATCAGCCCCATCAGCGGCACGCCCGCGAGCGTGGTGATGATGTACGTGAGGCCCATGCCGAGCGTGTAGAGCATGCCCGGCAGGTAGAAGTCCTTCGCGTTGCCGGTCATCATCGCGAAGACCACGCCGAAGGCGACGCCGAAGACACCGCTGAAGGCGTGCTTCACGGTGTCCTTCCTGACCAGCCGCACCACGACCAGCAGCAGGGAGACACCGAGGGCCGCGAGGGCCGACGAGTGCAGGTCCTTGTTGATCGTGTAGATGGTGACGAAGAGGAGGCCGGGCAGCACGGTCTCGACCATGCCCCGCACCCCGCCGAAGGCCTCGAACAGCGCGGCCTCGGTCACCGCCCTGGAATCCTGGGGGTCGTCCTGGACACCGGTCGTGTCCTGGGCGCCGCGGGCGGCGTCCTCCGTCGGCTTGTCGAGCGACGTCACCGGCTACTCCCGTCCGAGCGGTCTGAGTTCGTACTTCGGGTTGAAGAGCACCCTACGGCCCCGGCTCATCGAGACCCGACCGGATGCGATCAGCTTGCGCCCCGGCTCTATCCCGACGATGGAGCGCCTGCCGAGCCACACCACGTCCAGGGCGGCCGAACCGTCGAACAGCTCGGCCTCCAGGGCCGGCACACCGGCCCGCGGGCGCAGCGTGACCGTGCGCAAGGTACCAGTAACCGTCACTATCTGTCGGTCGTGGCAGTCACAGATCCGCGTACAGCCCGCGGTGTCCGTGTCCTCCCGCAGCTCCTCGCTCTCCAGGTCCTCCTGGGACGAGGACAGCCGGTCGAGCATGCGCCGGAACCGGCCCGCCGGCTTCTCTGAACGAGGAACAGCACTCATGGCAAAAAGCCTACCGGGGAGCGCCGACAGACCCGCACCCCCGTACGAGCCACCTCTGATCGCCAGGGCCCGAGGACCCCGTTTCGCGTTCCCGGTACGACGAAGGGCCGCACCCCCAAAGGAGTACGGCCCGTGCGCCTGTGCGGTGGGTCAGCGGACCTCGGTGATCTCCGGGCCCCGCTGCAGCTGGCCCATGCCGCCGGAGAAGCGGGAGCCGCTCTGCTCCTCCTGCTGGACACCTTCCGGCACCATCTGCGCGTCGTTCGGGAGCTTCAGGACGATCGGGTCGCGCGGGGCCATGGGGCCCTCACCGCGGACGATGACGGTGTCCCGGAAGATCTGCTCCAGCAGCCCGGCGGTCTGCGGCTCGACCGCGCCCCGGCCGGAGATCACACCGCGCAGGAACCAGCGCGGCCCGTCCACGCCCACGAAGCGGACGACCTGGAAGCCGCCCGTGCCGTCCGGCAGCTGCACGGGCACCTGGGCCCGCAGCTCCCAGCCCAGCGGGCCCTCGACCTCGTCGATGACACCGCCCTGCTGGGTGATGCCGGTGGCGATCTCCTCGCGGACCTCGCCCCAGATGCCCTCGCGCTTGGGCGCGGCGAAGGCCTGCAGCTGGACCGCGCTGTCGCGCAGGACGACGGTGGCCGCGACGATCGCGTCGCCCGCGACCTCGACCCGCAGCTCCATGCCCTCGACCCCGGGCACGAAGAGACCGCCGAGGTCGACCCGGCCCTCGCCGGGGTTGGAGACCTCGGAGCTGTCCCAGGGTCCGTCGGGCCGCGGCTCCGGCTCCAGCCGCACCCGCTCCCGCTCGACCTCGTCCGTCTCAGTGCCGACTGCGTCGACGACCTGCTCGGCCTCGCTCGCCGCGTCCGCCGCGTCCTCAGCGGAGCCCTTCTTCTTGCGACGTCCGAACACGTCACTGTCCTTCCCGGTCGGATACGACCGAAGCGTATCGATTCCCACCCGTTGTGCCGCCCACGGCGGCATGACCGCCGGTGGACCCGAAGCCCCCCTCGGCCCGCGCCGAGTCGGGAAGCTCCGCCACCTCCTGGAAGCGCACCTTCTCGACCTGCTGGACGACCAGTTGGGCAATCCGGTCGAAGCGCTCGAACACCACGGCCTCCCGCGGGTCGAGGTTCACCACAATGACCTTGATCTCCCCACGGTACCCGGCATCAACCGTCCCTGGGGCATTCACCAGGGCGACACCGCAGCGGGCGGCGAGACCGGATCGAGGGTGCACGAAGGCCGCGTACCCCTCCGGGAGCGCGATGGACACTCCCGTGGGCAGGACGGCCCGTTCGCCCGGCTTCAGTTCACGGCTCTCCGTGGTGCGCAGATCGGCGCCCGCGTCTCCGGGGTGCGCGTACTCCGGCAGCGGAACGTCCGGGTCGACGCGCCGGATCAGCACGTCGACGGGGGTACGGCCGCCGCTCACGGGTTCACCTCGAAGGCGCGGGCCCGCCGGGCCTGGTCCGGGTCGTTCATGGCCGCCTGGATCTCCTCCTGACGACCGTTGTCGATGAAGTGGTCGACCTTCACCTCGACGAAGAGCGCGTCGGCGCGGACGGCGAGCGGGCCGTCGGGGCCGCCCACGCGCCCGGTGGCGCTCGCGTAGATCTTCCGCCCGGCCACGGCCGTCACCTCCGCCTGGAGGTGCAGTACGGCGCCGACGGGCACGGGCCGTACGAAGTCGGTCTCCAGCCGCCCGGTCACCGCGATGGTGCGCAGCAGCCAGGTGAGCGAGCCGAGCGTCTCGTCGAGGGCGGTGGCCAGGACCCCGCCGTGCGCCAGGCCGGGCGCGCCCTGGTGGGCGGCCTTGACCGTGAACTCGGCGGTGAGGGAGACCCCCTCGCCGGCCCGGGCCTGAAGGTGCAGCCCGTGGGGCTGCTCGTCGCCGCAGCCGAAACACTGCCCGTAGTGCGCGCCCAGCAGCTCGCCCGGGGCGGGTGCCTCGGGGTGCCGGACGGGCGCCGTGGCGTCCGCCGGGGGCTGCAGGGCCGCGGAAGTACCTCTCACAGCCGCAGACCTTACCCGTCCGTCAGGCTCCGGCCATCGTCCCGGCGGACAGGGTTTCCCCTCGGGTGCCCCCATTTCCGGGGGCCGACGCTCCCCGTGCCAAGCTTGACGCCATGCAGCTCTCCGCCTCGCCGTACGAAGAACGCCTCACCGCGCCCCGTTCGTGGTGGCTGGTCTGCCTCTTGGTCGGCGTCTCCATGGCCCTGATCCTGTTGCCCTTCGGCACCCTGCCGCTCCTCGGCGGTCTGGCGGGCGGCACCGCCGCAGCGGCGGTCGTGGCCAGCTCCTACGGCTCGGTCCGCATCCGCGTGGTCGGGGGCGCCCTGATCGCGGGCGAGGCGAAGATCCCGGTGAGCGCGCTCGGTGAGCCGGAGGTCCTCGACGCCGAGGAGGCGCGGGCCTGGCGCACGTACAAGGCCGACACCCGGGCGTTCATGCTGCTGCGCGCCTACATCCCGGGCGCCCTGCGCATCCCGGTCACGGACCCGGCCGACCCGACGCCGTACCTGTATCTGTCGACCCGGCAGCCGCAGCGGCTGATCGCCGCCCTGGAGGCGGCCAGGGCAGCGGCGTAGCCGCGGCGTCGGCTTCCCCGCCACCACCGATTTCTCGTCTGATTTCTCGCCTGATTCTTACGGTCGGCGACAGTCGCCGGGGGTGACGGGTTCGCGGACTTGTTCCGGGGGTCGGTGGGTTGCCACGTCTCGCAGGGCCGCGGTCAGTCCTCGTCGGGGTTCTGCGGCAGCTCGGCCACCGCCACGGGGTCCGTCGGCTTCTCCAGCGCCGGGAGGTCCGGCAGCGCCTCCCAGGGCACCTGGGTCCGCCGCAGGTCCTTGCGGACGCGCTGGGCGAGGTGCTTGGTGTCCCGGCGGTTCATGACGGCGCCGACGGCGGCCCCGACCAGGAACGGCATGAGGTTCGGCAGGTTGCGCACCATGCGCTTCATGATCTGCTGGCGCAGCTGCCGCTTCAGCTGTCCGCCGAGCGCCGCGTCGATCGTCGTGGGCCTGGTCACGTCGATCCCGCGCTCACCGGACCAGGAGTCGAGGTAGGCGGTGCTGCGCTGCCGGAGGTTGCCGGGCGGTCGTACCCCGTACACCTCGTGCAGCTCGGCGATGAGTTTCAGCTCGATCGCGGCGACGCCGGTGATCTCGGCGGCCAGCTCCGCGGGCATGGCCGGCGGTGTGGGCAGCATGGCGGCGGCCCCGACCCCGGCGCCCACGGTGGAGGACGCGTTCGCGGCGCCCGCCACGAGCTTGTCGGCGAGCTGCTCGGGCCCGAGGCCCGGGAACTGGGCGCGCAGGGTCGCGAGGTCCCGTAGGGGGATCCTCGGGGCCATGTCGATGATCCGGTCGGTGAGGTACGCGAGCCCTGCCCGCGCGCGGTCACCGCTCTTGCGGGCCCCGACGCTCAGGCCCTGTCTGACGCTCGCCCGGACGACCGCCGCGCGCCTTCTGGCGACCGGCGCCGGAGTGTCCACCGGTACGGGCAGGCGTCCCTGCTCATCCGTGGCGCCCCCCGACGCCGTGTCCGACGTACGTTCGAGCGAGGCCGCTCCAGGATCGGAGGAGCCCCGCTCGTCATCACGCACGCCGTCAGGGCCGCTGTACGGCCCATGGTCCGCCCCCTTGCGGAAGCGGCGCTTCCAAGGAGGGGTCGAGCCAGTCACGGCCGACCCTGCCTCAGTCGCAGTCGCGGCAGATCGGCTGACCGTTCTTCTCGCGGGCCAGCTGGCTGCGGTGATGCACCAGGAAGCAGCTCATGCAGGTGAACTCGTCCTGCTGCTTGGGCAGGACGCGGACGGCCAGTTCCTCGTTCGAGAGGTCGGCGCCCGGCAGTTCCAGGCCCTCGGCGGCCTCGAACTCGTCGACGTCCACCGAGGAGGTCGACTTGTCGTTCCGGCGCGCCTTGAGTTCTTCCAGGCTGTCCGAATCGACGTCGTCGTCGGTCTTGCGTGGGGTGTCGTAATCCGTTGCCATGTCGCTCTCCCCCTCTGGGTGTCTGCGGTGTCTCCAGCGCACTAACGCGTGAGAGGCCGGACTTGTGCCCGACCTGAGGCGGAGATTTTGCCTCACATCAAGGTCTGTTACTCAATCGACACCCAACCGGACCCCTCAAGAGTGATCGGCTTGGATGGCGAACCGGACCGTACACGGTCCTCAGGCTGCTTTCAAAGGCGCCTCAGCATGTACTTCCCGTGATCTCAACCCCCGAAAACCCGGATGTTCCCGGCGTTCCGACAGGCACATGATCACGCTTAGTAGATGGCTGAATATTCGCCCATGTGATCGATCACACATTGGTCGTGCGCGACTGTTCTGATCAGAACTCATGGGCCCTCCGGGAAATTCCGCGTGAAGCGAACATGTCCCGGAAGCCGGCACATTTTCTCAGACGGGCAGGGTCACGCGCATCACCAGCCCGCCCCCTTCACGTGGCTGGGCGGCGATGTGGCCGCCGTGCGCGCGGGCCACGGACCGGACGATCGACAGGCCGAGGCCCACGCCCTTGTCGCTTCCCGTGCGCTCCGTCCGCAGCCGCCGGAACGGTTCGAAGATGTTGTCGATCTCGTACGCCGGCACCACGGGGCCGGTGTTCGTGACCACGAGGACCGCCTGGCCCTGCTGGAGCTCCGTCGTCACCTCGACCCAGCCGCCCGGCCCCGGCACGTTGTACCGGACGGCGTTCTGGACGAGGTTCAGCGCGATCCGCTCCAGCAGGACGCCGTTGCCCTGGACGACCGCAGGAGCCCGCTCGCCGCGGATCTCCACCTTCTTGGCGTCCGCCTCGGCGTGCACCTGGTCGACGGCCTGGGAGGCGACCTCGGCGAGGTCCACGGGCTTGCGCTCGACGATCTGGTTGTCGCTGCGGGCGAGCAGCAGCAGCCCCTCGACGAGCTGCTCGCTGCGCTCGTTGGTGGCCAGCAGGGTCTTGCCCAGCTGTTGCAGCTCCGCGGGCGCGTTCGGATCGGAGAGGTGCACCTCCAGCAGCGTGCGGTTGATCGCCAGGGGGGTGCGCAGCTCGTGCGAGGCGTTGCCGACGAAGCGCTGCTGGGCCGTGAAGGCCCGTTGGAGCCGCTCCAGCATGTCGTCGAAGGTGTCCGCCAGCTCCTTCAGCTCGTCGTCCGGCCCGTCCAGCTCGATACGGCGGGAGAGGTCCGACCCGGCCACCGCGCGCGCGGTGCGCGTGATGCGGCCGAGCGGTGCGAGCACCCGGCCCGCCATCGCGTAGCCGAAGGCGAACGCGATCACGGCGAGCCCCAGCAGGGCCAGCAGCGAGCGGCTGAGCAGGGCGTCCAGGGCGGCCCGGCGCTGGTCGTCGATGCAGTTGGCGATCGCCGCGTTGAAGTCGGTGAGCGGGACGTTGACCGACGAGTCGGCGTCGACGGCGGGGCACTGCTCGCTGGAGACGCTGATGCGATCGCCGCCGACGATCTTGAACAGTGGCTGGTTGCCGGTGTTGATCGCCTGGGCGGCCAGCAGATAGATGATCGACAGCAGCAGGATGCCGGCGATCAGGAACATGCCGCCGTACAGCAGCGTGAGCCGTATGCGGATGGTCGGGCGCAGCCACGGGAACGGGACCTGCGGCCGCTGGGGGTCCCAGGTGGGCTTGGGCGGAGCTGCGGGGGGTGCCGGGGTCGTGGCCATGGCGATCAGATCCGGTAGCCGGAGCCGGGCACGGTGACGATCACCGGTGGCTCGCCGAGCTTGCGGCGCAGCGTCATGACGGTGACGCGGACGACGTTGGTGAACGGGTCGGTGTTCTCGTCCCAGGCCTTCTCCAGCAGCTGCTCCGCGGAGACGACGGCGCCCTCGCTGCGCATCAGCACCTCCAGGACCGCGAACTCCTTGGGCGCGAGCTGGACCTCCTTGCCGTCGCGGAAGACCTCGCGGCGGTTGGGGTCGAGCTTGATCCCGGCGCGCTCCAGGACCGGCGGCAGGGGCACGCTCGTCCGCCGGCCGAGGGCCCGCACGCGCGCGATCAGCTCACTGAAGGCGAACGGCTTGGGCAGATAGTCGTCGGCGCCGATCTCCAGGCCCTCGACGCGGTCGCTGACGTCGCCGGACGCGGTGAGCATCAGCACGCGCGTGGGCAGGCCCAGCTCGACGAGCTTGCGACAGACGTCGTCGCCGTGGACGAGGGGGAGGTCGCGGTCGAGGACGACCACGTCGTAGTCGTTGACGCCGATGCGCTCCAGGGCGGCCGCTCCGTCGTACACGACGTCGACGGCCATGGCCTCCCGGCGCAGTCCGGTGGCCACCGCATCGGCGAGCAGCTGCTCGTCCTCGACGACGAGTACGCGCACGTCGCTTGTCCTTCCTGTGTCCACCCGCGTAGCGCGCCGAAGGCGCACACAGGCAGGGTGTTCGTGGGTGTGTGACCTCCATCCTGCCTTTTTCGGCCGTAAGTCGGCGGTAAGGCGATCTCCTGCCCGGAGCCGACCGGGAATGCGGGATTTTTTCGTCCGGTTGAGGTTTCCGTCCGAGACGGCGAGGGGAGGACAGGCTTTACACCCCGCGATCACGCTCTGCTTGTGCCGCACCACCATGCGGTACACGGCGATCCGCTTTCCGCAGAGCGGGCGTGGGTGTCCGGCACCGACGCCGCCCGGCACGGGTGGCGCTGGGCATCCACAAGAAGCGTGATCGTCCCTTCCGAACCGGCACACCCCCGTGCCATCGACCCACGACCAGGACGAGGGGGCGCAGCATGGACGCATTCACCGCAGGACTTCTGCAGCGCATAAGGGCGACCGAGTCCGACCTGACCAGGGCTCGTGACGAGGGCGACGACTTCCTCGTCGAAGTGGAGCAGGCCGAGCTCGACGACCTGCACCGCCTCGCCGCCGACCACGGTGTGGAGGTCGGCGCGTTCAGCGTCTGATCCGGACCCACGCGAACGACAGCGGGACCCCAGGCAGCCGGCCTGGGGTCCCGCTCTTTTGTGTGCCGCTTACGCGTGCCGCCGCCGGCCCGCTCAGTCGTGCCAGGCGCCGAGCTCCTCCAGGCGGGTCTGGAGGGCCTCGAAGAGGCCGGGTGGGGCGGCGATGGTCAGGTCGGGTGAGAGGGGCTGTCCGGGGCGTCCACCGGTCAGGGCGCCCGCCTCCCGGGCGATGAGGTCGCCCGCCGCGTAGTCCCAGGCGTTCAGGCCGCGCTCGTAGTACGCGTCCAGGCGGCCCACGGCGACGTCGCACAGGTCGATCGCGGCCGAGCCGCCGCGGCGGATGTCGCGGACCTCGGGGATCAGCTCGCGCAGCACGTCGGCCTGCCTGGCCCGGCGCTCGGCGCGGTAGCCGAAGCCCGTGCCGACCAGGGCCAGCGCGGGGGCGGGGGCGGGCCGCACGCGCGCGGGGCGGTCGTTCACGTACGCGCCCTCGCCGAGGACCGCGCGGTAGGTCTCGCCGCGCACGGGGGCGTGGACCACGCCGACGACCGTCTCGCCGTCCACGCGGGCCGCTATGGACACGGCCCAGCTCGGCAGGCCGTACAGGTAGTTGACGGTGCCGTCGATCGGGTCGATCACCCACTGGACACCGCTGGTGCCCTCGACGCTGGCGCCCTCCTCGCCGAGCACGCCGTCGTGCGGCCTGCGCTCGGCCAGCAGGCCGGTGATCAGCTTCTCGGAGGCGATGTCCATCTCGGTGACGACGTCGACCGCGCTGGACTTGGTGGCGGCCACCCCGAGGTCCTCGGGTCGGCCGTCGTGGAGGAAGGCGCCCGCGCGGTGGGCCGCCTCCAGGGCGATCTCCAGCAGTTCGGCCTTGAGCCCGTCCGGGTGGTTCGGCTGGTCGTTCACGGTGCTCCTCACGCGTACGGGCTGTCGGCGCCCGCGGCGGCGGGCTTCGGGGCGCGGGCCGGGCAGCAGCCGACCGGGCAGAGTTGGTGGCTCGCGCCGAGGGCGCCGAGGGCGCAGGGCGTCACGTCCTGGCCCCGCTCGACGGCGGCGCGCTCCAGGACCAGGTCGCGGATCGCGGCGGCGAAGCGCGGGTCGGCGCCCACGGTGGCCGAGCGGCGCACCGGCAGTCCCAGCTCCTCGCCCTTGGCCATGGCCTCGGTGTCGAGGTCGTACAGGACCTCCATGTGGTCCGAGACGAACCCGATGGGCGCCATCACGACGGCCGGGGCGCCGGACCCGCTCAGCTCCTCCAGGTGGTCGCAGATGTCGGGCTCCAGCCACGGGATGTGCGGGGCCCCCGAACGGGACTGGTAGACGAGCTGCCAGGGGTGCTCCACGCCGGTCCGCTCGCGCACGGCCTCCACGATGAGCCGGGAGACGTCCAGGTGCTCCTCGACGTAGGCGCCGCCCCCGCCGTGCCCCTCGACCGGGCCGGAGGTGTCCGCCGACGCGTTCGGGATGGAGTGCGTGCAGAAGGCGATGTGCGCGCCGTCGCGGACGTCCTCGGGGAGGTCGGCGAGGGACTCGACCACCCCGTCGATCATGGGCTCCAGGAAGCCCGGGTGGTTGAAGTAGTGCCGGATCTTGTCGATCCTCGGCAGCTCCAGGCCCTCGGCCTCCAGGGCGGCGAGCGAGTCGGCGAGGTTCTCGCGGTACTGGCGGCAGCCCGAGTAGGAGGCGTAGGCGCTGGTGGCGAGGACCAGGATGCGACGGCGGCCGTCGGCGACCATCTCGCGCAGGGTGTCGGTGAGGTAGGGCGCCCAGTTGCGGTTGCCCCAGTAGATCGGCAGGTCCAGGCCGTGCTCGGCGAAGTCCTTGCGGAGGGCGTCGAGGAGGGCGCGGTTCTGGTCGTTGATGGGGCTGACCCCGCCGAACCGGAAGTAGTGCTCGCCGACTTCCTTGAGACGTTCCTTGGGGATACCGCGCCCCCGCGTCACGTTCTCCAGGAAGGGGATCACGTCGTCCGGGCCCTCCGGGCCGCCGAACGAGAGCAGGAGCAGGGCGTCGTAGGGGGTGGCGTCGTGCGCGTGTGGCATGGGTCGATCCTGCCACCCGGCACCGACGGGCGGGATTCCGGCCCGTTTTCGGAGATGACTTAGGTTTGCCTGACCCGTAAGCTGTATCGGCTGCCTTCACGCCTTACAGCACCGGCCAGGGACCGGTTCCCTCCGCTTCCCGCACCTTTCGGAGACCCGCCGTGCCCAGCCCGTACACCGCTCTGTTCGCCGCGCCCGGCACCAAGGGCTTCACCGCCGCGGGCTTCATCGGCCGTATGCCGCTGTCGATGATGGGCATCGGCGTGGTCACGATGATCTCGCAGCTCACGGGGCGGTACGGCCTCGCCGGCGCCCTGTCGGCGACCATCGCGCTGTCCGCCGCCGTGCTCGGCCCGCAGATCTCCCGCCTGGTGGACCAGTACGGGCAGCGGCGGGTGCTGCGCCCGGCGACGCTCGTCGCGCTGACCGCGGCCGCGGGGCTGCTGTGCGCCGCGCACTTCGGCTGGCCGGACTGGGTGCTGTACGTGTGCTCGGCCGGCATCGGCTGCGTGCCGAGCCTCGGCGCGATGACCCGGGCACGCTGGGCGGCCCTGTACCGGGGCACTCCGCGGCTGCACACCGCCTATTCGTTCGAGTCCGTGGTGGACGAGGTCTGCTTCATCTTCGGGCCGATCATCTCCATCGGCCTGTCGACGGCGTGGTTCCCGGAGGCCGGGCCGCTGCTCGCCGCCTGCTTCCTCGCGGTCGGCGTGTTCTGGCTGACCTCCCAGCGGGCCACCGAGCCCGCCCCGCACCCGCGCGGGCAGCAGGGACGCGGCCGTTCCGCGCTGCGCTCGCCCGGACTGCAGGTGCTGGTGGCCACGTTCGTGGCGACCGGGGCGATCTTCGGGGCCGTCGACGTGGTCACCGTGGCCTTCGCCGAGGAGCAGGGCCACAAGGCCGCCGCGAGCGTCGTCCTGGCCGTCTACGCGGCCGGGTCCTGCCTCGCCGGCGTCGTGTTCGGACTGATGCGGTTCTCCGGGGCGGCCGAGCTTCGCTGGCTGCTGGGCGTCTGCGGCATGGCCGTGAGTATGATCCCCCTCCTACTGGTCGGAAACTTGCCGTTTCTGGCCGTGGCGCTCTTCGTCGCGGGGCTGTCCATCGCACCCACGATGATCACGACGATGTCCCTGATCGAAGAGCACGTACCACGCGCGCAACTGACCGAGGGCATGACCTGGGTGAGCACCGGACTCGCGGTCGGCGTCGCGCTCGGCTCCTCCGTGTCCGGCTGGGTGATCGACGCAGCCGGGGCGGACGCCGGGTACGGGGTTCCGGCGGTGTCCGGTGCCGTCGCGGTCGCGGTCGGTTTTCTTGGGTACCGCCGGCTGCGCAGGCCGGCACCGGAGCGGGGAGGGCCCCATGAGCACCACAGTGATCGGCAAGAGCGGCACGTGGCGTAACTGGGCGGGGAACGTGACCGCCCGGCCCGTACGGGAGGTCACCCCTGCCACCGTCGAGGAACTCGCCGCGGCGGTGCGCCGGGCCGCCGAGGACGACCTCAGGGTGAAGGCCGTCGGCACGGGGCACTCCTTCACGGCCGCCGCCGCGACCGACGGCGTATTGATCCGCCCTCAACTGTTGACGGGCATACGCAACATCGATCGTGACGCCATGACCGTCACGGTGGGCGCGGGCACTCCGCTCAAGAGACTCAATGTGGCGCTCGCGCGCGAGGGCCTGTCGCTCACGAACATGGGCGACATCATGGAGCAGACGGTCTCCGGGGCCACCAGTACCGGCACCCACGGCACGGGCCGCGAGTCCGCCTCGATCGCCGCCCAGATCAAGGGACTTGAGCTGGTCACCGCGGACGGCTCGATCCTCACCTGTTCCGCCACGGAGAACGCGGACGTCTTCGCGGCCGCCCGCGTCGGCATCGGCGCGCTCGGCATCGTCACCGCGATCACCTTCGCCGTGGAGCCGATCTTCCTGCTCACGGCCCGCGAGGAGCCGATGCCGTTCGAGAAGGTGCTGGCCGAGTTCGACGAACTGCACGCCGAGAACGAGCACTTCGAGTTCTACTGGTTCCCGCACACCGGCAACACCAACACCAAGCGCAACAACCGCAGCGCCGGCCCGGAGAAGCCCGTCCCTCAGCTGAACAGCTGGTTCGAGGACGAGTTCCTCTCCAACGGCGTCTTCCAGGTGGCCAACCTGGTCGGCCAGGCCGTGCCCGCCACCATCCCGACGATCGCCCAGATCTCCAGCCGCGCCCTGTCCGCGCGCAGCTACACCGACATCCCCTACAAGGTCTTCACCTCTCCGCGCCGGGTGCGCTTCGTGGAGATGGAATACGCCGTTCCGCGTGAGGCCCTGGTGGACACACTGCGTGAACTCAAGGCGATGGTCGATCGCTCCAACCTCCGCGTCAGCTTCCCGGTGGAGGTCCGCACCGCGCCGGCCGACGACATCACCCTCTCCACCGCCTCCGGCCGGGACAGCGCCTACATCGCCGTCCACATGTTCAGGGGTACGCCCTATCAGGCGTACTTCACGGCCGCCGAGCGGATCTTCACGGCGCACGAGGGGCGCCCGCACTGGGGCAAGGTGCACACACGGGACACGGACTACTTCGCCAAGGTCTACCCCCGCTTCGGCGAGTTCACCGCCCTGCGCGACCGGCTCGACCCCGAACGGCGTTTCCAGAACGACTACTTGCGCCGCGTCCTCGGCGCGTAGCCGGGCGGCCGGTGCCGGTGATCGCGTGACGACCTCCCCCTACCCGGCGTGACGAAAGGGCCCTCCCCTGCGGCCGATTGCCGTCTCTCACCAGAAGTCGAGCGGCGTGCCGATCCACGCAAGTGGCCCGAATGGAGTACTGTTGCGAGCCCTGGGTCCGGACTCCCGCCAGGGTGTCCGGGGCCCACGAGGACCGCCGGGAGGGGGATCGTTGCACAGGGTGATGAGGTTCGTCACTTAGCGTTGCGAATAGGTAACCGTGCCATAACGGCGGCCTCGGGCCCACGCCCGACACGCCGGGCAACTCGGCAAGGTTGTGGCAGGCTGCACCCGGGCAGGCCACACTCGACTAGCGGAAGCAGCGACGCACGTGACGTCGGCAGGCACCACCCGGGAGGTCCCCATGCCCGAACTGCGTGTCGTGGCCGTCTCCAATGACGGCACACGGCTGGTGCTGAAGGCTGCCGATTCCACGGAGTACACGCTTCCGATCGACGAGCGCCTGCGTGCCGCCGTGCGCGGCGACCGTCCCCGTCTCGGCCAGATCGAGATCGAGGTCGAGAGCCATCTCCGTCCCCGTGACATCCAGGCGCGTATACGTGCGGGTGCCACGGCCGAGGAGGTCGCGCAGCTCGCCGGTATCCCCGTCGACCGGGTGCGCCGGTTCGAGGGGCCGGTACTGGCCGAGCGCGCCTTCATGGCCGAGCGGGCACGCAAGACCCCGGTCCGCCGCCCCGGCGAGAACGCCGCAGGCCCGCAGCTCGGCGAGGCCGTCCAGGAACGGCTGTTGATCCGCGGCGCCGAGAAGGACACCGTCCAGTGGGACTCGTGGCGCCGCGACGACGGCACCTGGGAGGTCCTGCTGGTGTACCGGGTCGCGGGCGAACCGCACTCGGCGAGCTGGACGTACGACCCGCCCCGGCGGCTGGTCCAGGCCGTCGACGACGAGGCGCGCTCCCTGATCGGCGAGTCCGACGATCTGGGCGCGCCCGAACCGAGCTTCCCGTTCGTGCCGCGGATCGCCCGGCTGCCCCGCGACCGCCAGGCGGAACGTCCCGTCCTGCCGGCCGTGACACCGGAGTCCGACGAGGAGAGCGTGAGCGAGCGCGACTCGCTCACGAGCATCCTGGAGGCCGTTCCCAGCTACCGGGGCGACCTGGTGGTGCCCGAACTGCCCGCCGCCGAACCGCAGGACGAGTCCGTCGAGGAGGTGGACGAGGAGTCCGCCGCCCCCGCGGCCTCGGCCGGTTCCGCCTACGCGGACGTCCTCATGCCGCCGCGGTCGGTCAACGGCCACCGCGACCGGCTCATCGGCTCCACGGACCGCCAGGCCGAGGCCGACGGCGTACGACCGGGTCGGCGCGCGGCGGTGCCCAGCTGGGACGAGATCGTGTTCGGCACGCGCCGCAAGAAACAGGAGTAGCGGGAAACAGCGGTAGGAGGTGGGGGTCGGCGGCTGCGAGCAGGAACGGTCGTGCATGCCGATCCGTTTCTGCTTTCTTCTGCTTCCGGTTCTTCTTCCATGGGTGGGGGTTCGGTCTCTCATACGTGTGTGGGGCCCGCGTCGTTCAGACGCGGGCCCCATGGCATGCCTGTCAGCGGTGGGTCACTGGGGGTCGGGTCCGGTGGCGACCGGGCGGCCGCCGTCGCGGGACCACTCCGACCAGGAGCCGACGTACAGGGCGGCCGGGATGCCCGCCACGGCCAGGGCGAGCACCTGGTGGGCGCCGGAGACGCCCGAGCCGCAGTACACGCCGACCTCCGTGTCCCCGGTCGCGCCGAGTGCCTTGAAACGGTCGGCGAGTTCGGCGGCGGAACGGAAGTGACCGGATGCGGTCACGTTCTCGGTGGTGGGTGCGGACACGGCGCCCGGGATGTGGCCGCCGACCGGGTCGATGGGCTCCACGTCGCCGCGGTAGCGCTCGGCGGCCCGCGCGTCGAGGAGCAGACCACCGCGGGCGAGCGCCGCGGCGCCGTCCGCGTCGAGCAACGGGAGGGCGCCCGGGGCGGGGGTGAAGGTTCCCGGCTCGGGGTCGGGGAGTTCGGCCGTCACCGGGCCGTCCCAGGCCGTGAGACCGCCGTCGAGGACACGCACCGAGGGGTGGCCCGACCAGCTCAGCAGCCACCAGGCGCGCGCGGCGGCCCAGTTGAGGCCGCCGTCGTAGACGACGACCGGGCGGTCGGCGGACACCCCGGCCGCCCGCATCGCCGCGCCGAAGGTCTCGGGGTCCGGCAGCGGGTGGCGGCCGGCCGCGCCCGCCGGGCCGGCGAGTTCGGCGTCCAGGTCGACGAAGACGGCCCCCGGGAGGTGCGCCTTGTCGTACTCGGGCCGCAGGTTCGGGCCGCCCAACTGCCAGCGCACGTCCAGCAGGACCGGCGGGCGGGGGCCGGCCAGCTCCTCGGCGAGCTCGGATGCGGTGATGATGGCGTTCATGGCCCCATCCTCGCGCACGGGGTGGCCCCTTCGCCCGGGTCCGGCTACTCTGCCCGCCGGACGGTTCCGATCACCGCGCGTACGGGGTCGGACACATGCCGTACAGTCGACGGCCACCACACGTCCTGCCCCGCGGAAAGCGGCGCGTCACGGTCGACCGCGTCCCGTCGCGTACGTACGTGCGCCAGGGCGCGGCGGTGCGGCGCAAACGCCGGGCACCACGGGTGGTGCGAGCATCGGCACGGGGCGTGATCGCGGGTGGACGCGGTACACGTGTACGGCGGGGCGGACGGACGCGGCCGCGAGGGGCCGAGGAGAGAGTGACGATGACCGACGCACGGGGGTCGATCGGCCCGAACGGTGGGGCGTACCCACCGGGCACGCCCTGCTGGGTGAGCCTGATGGTGCACGGGATGGCCGCGACCCAGGAGTTCTACGGAGCGCTGTTCGGTTGGGAGTTCCAGCCCGGTCCGCAGCAGCTCGGCCTGTATGTGCGGGCGCTGCTCGACGGGCGTGAGGTGGCGGGGATCGGGCAGCTGCCGCCGGACCGGCACCTTCCGATCGCATGGACGCCGTACTTCGCCTCCGACGACGTGGATCTGACGGCGGCGACCGTGCGGCACTGCGGTGGGACCGTCGGGGTCGGGCCGCTGGACGCCGGGGAGGCGGGGCGCCTCGCGATCGGCTCGGATCCCACGGGTGCCGTCTTCGGCATCTGGCAGGCGGCGGCGCACCTCGGCAGGGACATCACCGGTGTGCCGGGCACCCCCGCGTGGGACGAGCTGCTCACCTATGACACGGAGGGCGTCGCCAAGTTCTACGAGGTGGCCTTCGGCTACGAGGAGAGACCGGTGGCGTCCCCCGACCCCGACACCGACCATGTCACCCTCCACATCAAGGGCCGCCCCGTCGCCGGCATCCATGGCGTGGGCGCCGCGCTCCCCCGTGACCGCGGCCCGCACTGGCTGACGTACTTCGAGGCCACCGACACCGACGAGGCGGCCCAGCGGGTCCTCGCCCTCGGCGGCCATGTCCTCACCCCGCCCGATGACACCCCGCAGGGCCGTGTGGCCACCGTGGCGGATCCGGAGGGGGCAGTCTTCGCGCTGGTGCACATGGAGCGCTGAGGTTCGGAGCGCGGGGGTGCCGGGACGGGCGTGCGCGGGTGGTGAGGCGCGGGCCCGAGGGTGACCTTCGCGCGGAAGCGGCCGCGGGGGGCGGCTCAGGCCGTCTCGACCGGGAGGACGTCCGGGGAGAGGGCTCCCGCGTGGGCCGTCGCGGCGGTCATGCGCCGGCGGTGGTGGCGACGGCAGAGCACCTCGTAGCCGATGTCGTCGGGCTGGTTGACGTCGCCCACGACGACCTGGGCGCCCTCGACGACCATGTGGCCGCCTATGGTGCGGGCGTTGTGGGTGGCGCGGGCGCCGCACCAGCAGAGGGCCTCGACCTGGAGGACCTCCACACGGTCGGCGAGCTCGACCAGCCGCTGGGAGCCGGGGAAGAGCTTGGAGCGGAAGTCGGTGGTGATGCCGAAGGCGTACACGTCGAGGCCCAGGTCGTCCACGACGCGGGCGAGTTGGTCGATCTGCTCGGGCGCGAGGAACTGGGCCTCGTCGGCGATGACGTAGTCCGCGCGGCGTCCCTGGGAGAGGTGGTCGACGAGGTACGCGTAGAGGTCCTGGCCGTCCTCGACCTCGACCGCGTCGGTGACCAGGCCGAGGCGGGAGGAGAGCTTGCCCTGGCCCGCGCGGTCGTCGCGCGTGAAGATCATGCCCTGGAGGCCCCGCGCCGAGCGGTTGTGCTCTATCTGGAGGGCCAGCGTCGACTTCCCGCAGTCCATGGTTCCGGAGAAGAACACCAGCTCGGACATGGTGAGGTGAGCACCTTTCGGCAAAGGAGGGCAGCGGAACGGTCGGGGTGTGCGGCGGGACGTCAGGAGCGTACTTCGAGGAGCGGGACCAGTTGTTCCGCCGGGGTCATCGAGCCGTGGTTGCCGACCATCGCCGACTCCTTGGGCTCCCGCTCGGAGGCGATGATCAGGACGTCGTCGCGGGCGGCCGCGACCACGTCACCGATGCGGCCGTACACCCGTTCGTCCACCGTCGGCCCGAACCAGCCCGCGGCGATGGCCTCGTCCCGCGAGGCGACCCAGAACTGTTCGCCGAGAACCTCGCGCCAGCAGGTCAGGACGTCCGACTCTGCGCCCGGCACGGCGTACACATGGCGGGCGCGGCCCTCGCCGCCCAGCAGGGCGACCCCGGCGCGCAGTTCCCAGTCCTCGTCGAAGTCGATGCGGTGCTGCTCGTCGAAAGGGACGTCGATCATGCCGTGGTCGGCGGTGACGTAGAGGGCGCTGCGCGGCGGGAGTTGCTCCGCGAGCCGCTGGACGAGGCGGTCGACGCGCATGAGCTGGCCGCGCCAGGTGTCCGAGTCGAGGCCGTAGCGGTGTCCGGCGCCGTCGACCTCGGAGTAGTACGTGTAGACCAGGGCCCGGTCACCGGCGCCCAGTTGCGCGGCGGCCAGGTCCATGCGGTCCTCGGCGGAGAGGCGGCCGTGGAAGGTGCCGCCGCTCAGCGCGACCTTGGTCAGGGGGGTGTGTTCGAAGGTGGGGGACGAGACCTGCGCGGTGTGCACACCGGCCTCGTGGGCGAGCTGGAAGACCGTCGGGTACGGCTGCCACACGTGCGGTGCGGTCCAGGGCTGCCAGCGGAGCTGGTTCATCAGCTCCCGGGTCTCGGGGTCGCGGACCGTGTAGCCGGGGAGCCCGTGCGCGCCCGGTGGCAGTCCGGTGCCCACGGAGGCCAGGGAGGTCGCCGTGGTGGCGGGGTAGCCGGCGGTGATGGGGCGGCCGGTGCCGCCGCGCGAGGACGCCAGCAGGGACGTCATGAAGGGCGCCTCGTCGGGGTGCGTCCGCAGCTGCTCCCAGCCGAGCCCGTCGATCAGGAAGACGCAGGCACGGTCGGCCGGCGCCAGTTCCTGTATCGCGGCGGTCGTACCGGGGACCTCCATGCCCGCCGCGAGGGTGGGCAGGAGGTCGGCGAGCGAGCCGGCGCCGTACTCGGGGACGGGCGCGGAGCCGACGGCGAGGGGTTCCGGGTGGTCCCAGGTGGGCAGTGCCATCAGCGGGCGAGGTCCGCGGTCGCCTCGGAGAGGGACTGCGCGAAGGCGAGGGCCTGGCGAACGGTCTCCGGGCCGTCCCCGGCCTCGCTGACGCGCAGGCTGAGGTCGTCCGCCGTGGAGCTGCCCGTGTAGCCGTGGTCGGCCTCGCAGTTGGGGTCCCCGCAGGCGGCGGGCTCCAGGTCGATACGGGAGACGGCGCCCCAGCCGATGGTCAGGACGACCTCGCGCGGCAGGGTGCCGGGCGTGTACGACTCGGGGTTGGCGACGACCCGGCTGACCACGACCGAGGAGATCCGGCCGAGCTTCACCGACTCGGTGGACGTGGTGGCGTAGGGCGTCGGCGACGTGCTGTCCGCGGCCTGCTCGTCGGTGTGGCTGACGATGAACCGGTTGGCCGTGAGGACGAGCACGGTCACATGGCGCCGCACCTCGTTCGCGTCGAACGTCGTCTCCTGGTGGACCAGGTACGACTTGATGGCATCGCCGCCGACAGCGGCCTCCACCGCCTCGGCCACGAGAGCCGGGTAGTAGCCGCTGCGCTCGATCGCCGCACGCAGCCCCTGGGTCGTCGTACTGGTCTTGGCCATGACGTCCATCCTAGTCCGTGGGCAAGGGCGGTCCGGCTCAGTCAAGGGCATCCCGGGGGCATTCGAACAGCGGGCCGACGTGCCTTCTCGCATCCGGCGCCCGGAGCCTGCCCACGGAAGGGCGTGCGGTCACGGCACCGCGGTGGCCCTGACGGCGGGCCGCCCCCTCTGCGAGAGCGGCCCTCCTGGACCTCGGGAAAAGGTGCGCCCGCATTTCCCGAGACACCGGAAGAAAGCGAATTCCGTCACCGGCAGAGCCATGGATTCTCTCCGCCGGATCCGGTCCGGGAATTCCCGGAACAGGGCTGCGGTCCCGTATATCGGGCGGGACCGCGGCCGTATTTCACCAAAACTGCCGGATGTCCGCGCCGAGCGACCAGCCGATGCCCTTGCCGTCGTCGTACACGCGGGCCTCGAAGACCGCGTCCGCGGGCAGGTGGGTACACACGTCGCTGCCCGGCCACGGGTTGGCGCGGGCCGGCCAGTCCTCGCAGCGGATCTTCTTCACCGGCTGGGCGCCGACCTTCCACCGGAACTTCTGCGGATCGACCACCGGGCAGGCGCCGTCCTTCTTGTAGTCGACCGCGACGTACGCGTTGAAGGCGCGGTTGCTCCGGAGCTCGGTCCAGCCGTCCTCGTTCTCGGTGTAGACGCACAGCCGGCGGCCGGACTCGGCGTACGCCGTGCCGGTGACGGGGCCCGAGGTGACCATGAGCGCCGCGACGGCGACGGCGAGGAGTCCCGCCTGCCGAAGGCCACGACGCATGCGTGATGTCCGCATGACTCTCCTTCGAGTCCGTGGGGGTGGATGCGCGTCGACCGTAATTACGCGGACATTGCAAGGACAATGTATTTGAGCTTCGACTGAGGAAAAGGGGGCCTTTATGAAGGGATGATGATTGCCGCCCCGGAAAGGCGTCCGGATTACCTCCGGGTAAAGTCAGAATCGCGTTCAGTAGACCGGAAGGGTCCTCGGGCCGAGGTCGTCCCGAGCGGGCGGGCGGGCGAGCCGTACGGTGGCGCCGAGCACGCTGAGCCCGTGCGGGGCGACGACGACCGGCTCCAGGGAGACGGCCACGACCTCGGGGTGGTCGTCCACCAGCCGGGAGACCCGCAGCAGCAGTTCCTCGAGGGCACCGGTGTCGACCGGCGCCGAACCTCTCCAGCCGAAGAGGAGGGGGGCGGTCCTGATCGACCGGACCAGGGAGGCGGCGTCCCGTTCGGTTGCCGGAATGAGCCGGTGCGCCATGTCCCCGAGCAACTGCGACGCCGGTCCGGCCAGCCCGAAGGAGAGCACCGCTCCGGCCGCCGGGTCGACCACCGTCCGTACGATCGTGTCGACACCGCGCGGGGCCATGGCCTGGACGACCGGACGCAGCTCCTCCGGCCCGCCGAACAGCTCCGTCAACTCCGTGTACGCCCGCCGCAGTTGCTCCTCGTCCGCCAGGTCGAGCCGTACGCCGCCCAGGTCCGCCCGGTGCCTCAGGTGCGGGGCGGTCGTCTTCAACGCGACGGGATAGCCGAGCGCCTCGGCCGCCGCCACCGCCTCGTCGGGCGTGGGCGCGGGCCGCGCCTCCCGGACCTGGATGCCGTACCGCCCGAGCAGGGCGCAGGTGTCCTCCGCGCCGAGGGCGAGCCCCTCGTCCCGCGCGAGCAGCTCGTCGATCTGCCGCGCGGCGCCCTTCTCGTCGATGTCCTCGTACTCGGGCACCTTGCCCGGCTCCGCCGCCTCGCGCCGCCACTGCGCGTACTTCACGGCTTCGGCGAGGGCGCGGACGGCCCGCTCGGCGGCGGGATAGGCGGGGATGAGCCGGGAGTCGGCGGGCTGGACAGGGGTGAGCCGGGAGTCGGCGGACCGGGCAGTCGCGGCGGCTTCCGCCGCGAGGGGACGGGTGAAGGCGGAGGGGGATGCCGCCGGAGTGGCCGTCGCCTCGGTGGGCGGTCGTTCCACGGGGTGCCGTGTCTCCCCCTGGGCCGGGGCGGCCGGGGGCTGTGGGGCACCGTTCGTGGCGGCAGGGGTCCGGTCGCCGGCCTGGGGTGCGGTGCTCGCCGCGGCCGACAGTGCCTCGGCGAGGCCGCCCAGCTCGACATGCACGACGAGCACCGGCTTCGAGGGGGTCGCCGCCGCCGCGGAGCGCAACGCCTCGGCGAGGGCCGCGTCGTCGGGGGACGTCTCCCCCAGTGCCGGTATGGCCGTCACGACGACCGCGTCGCACGCGTCGTCGGCCAGGGCGTCCGACAGCACCCGGTGGAAGTCGTCCGCCGAGGCGGCCGTCGTCAGATCGACCGGCGGCAGCGGACGGAGCCCCTCCGCGAGGCACGCGTCATAGGTGAGCAGCCCTAGCGACTCGGAGTTGCCGAGGATCGCCACCCGCGGGCCCGCCGGGAGCGGCTGCCGGGCCAGCAGCAGCCCCGCGTCCACCAGCTCCGTGATCGTGTCGACCCGGATCACCCCCGCCTGCCGCAGCACCGCGGACACCGTGGCGTGCGGCAGCCGCGTGGCGCGCACCGCGTGGCCCTGCGGGGCCGCCCCGTGGCGTGCTCCCTGGACGACGACGAGCGGTTTGACCGCGGCGGTCCGCCGGGCGAGGCGGGTGAACTTGCGCGGGTTGCCGATGGACTCCAGGTACATCAGCACGACATCGGTGTCGGGGTCGTCGTACCAGTACTGGATGACGTCGTTGCCGGAGACGTCCGCCCGGTTGCCGGACGACACGAACGTGGACACGCCCGTCACGCCGGTCACCCCGCCCCCGCGCCGGTGCAGCCGGGACAGCAGGGCGATACCGATGGCGCCGGACTGGGCGAAGAGGCCGATGCGCCCGGAGCGCGGCATCTCCGGGGCGAGCGAGGCGTTGAGTCGTACGTCGGGGGCGGTGTTGATGATGCCGAACGCGTTCGGCCCGATGATGCGCATGCCGTACGCGCGTGCCATGCGGACGAGTTCACGCTGGCGGTCGTGCCCTTCCGGGCCGCTCTCGGCGTACCCGGCGGAGACCACCACGAGGCCCTGCACACCGTGTTCACCGCACTCGGCGACGACCTCGGGGACCTGCGCGGCGGGGACGGCCACGACGGCGAGGTCGACGGGGCCCTCGATGTCACGGACGGAGGGGTACGCCGGGACCCCGTCCAGCTCCTTCTCCCGCACGGCCTTGTTCACCGCGTAGAGCCGGCCCGCGAAGCCCGCGTCCCGGAGGTTGGCGAGCACACTGCGGCCCACGCCGCCCGGTGTGCGCCCGGCGCCGATGACGGCCACCGAGCCGGGGGCGAGGAGCCGCTGCACCGACCTGGCCTCGGCGCGCTGCTCCCGCGCGCGCTGCACGGCGAGGGATCGGTCGGTCGGCTCCAGGCCGAACTCCAGGCGTACGACGCCGTCCTCGAAGCTGCGCTTCTGCTGGTACCCGGCGTCGGTGAACACCTTGATCATCTTGCTGTTGGCGGGCAGCACCTCGGCGGCGAAGCGCCGGATGCCGCGCTCGCGGGCGACGGCGGCGATGTGTTCGAGGAGGGCGGAGGCGACGCCGCGGCCCTGGTGGGCGTCCTGGACGAGGAAGGCGACCTCCGCCTCGTCGGCGGGGGCCGAGGCGGGCATTCCGTCGGCGCCGATGCGGTCATAGCGTACGGTGGCGATGAACTCGCCGCCGACGGTGGCGGCGAGACCCACCCGATCCACGAAGTCGTGGTGCGTGAAGCGGTGGACGTCCTTGGCGGACAGGCGAGGGTACGGCGCGAAGAAGCGGTAGTACTTCGACTCGTCGGAGACCTGCTCGTAGAAGCTGACCAGACGCTCGGCGTCATCAACGGTGATGGGCCGGATGCGTGCGGTGCCGCCGTCGCGCAGCACCACGTCGGCCTCCCAGTGGGCGGGGTACTCATGCCGGTCCGACGAGGTCTGCATGGGCCCCAGAGTACGGCTCGCGTCCGACAACGGCGCGGGGCAGTCTGGGGAAACACAACAGCCGGTGCGCGGTCAGGCCGTGGGCCCGTTCCGGTGACGCTTCACGATATGGGAAACTGGTCTAGACAACCCGGTCTAGACCTCTTCGAGGTACCCGAGACACACCTGAAGGGCAGCATCACATGGCTGAGCGCCGCGTCAACGTCGGCTGGGCCGAGGGCCTCCACGCCCGCCCCGCTTCCATCTTCGTCCGGGCCGCCACGGCCTCCGGTATCCCCGTGACGATCGCCAAGGCCGACGGCAACCCCGTCAACGCCGGTTCCATGCTGGCGGTCCTGGGTCTGGGCGCCCAGGGCGGCGAGGAGATCGTCCTCGCCTCCGACGCCGAGGGCGCGGACGCCGCGCTCGACCGTCTGGCGAAGCTCGTCGCCGAGGGCCTCGAGGAGCTCCCCGAGACGGTCTGACCCACGCGACACCGGCCGGAAGGCCACTCGCGGCAGCACTGAAGGGCTCGTCCGATTTATCGGGCGAGCCCTTCGCATTTCGCTGGGCAGAGGGTGCGGTTAAATTGTCTGCGACGTCGGGAAATCCGTCCGCGGGCAGCAGAAATGACGCCCCTCGAATTCATGCCTTCTTTGTATACGGCCCTCGTGTTAATGCCGCAGACTCGGCATGTTTACGGGGTGTTGCGAAGTCCTCACACGATCCGTTCGCTCCGCCGCCGCGGGCCGGCCCGGAAAGCGCAGCCGGTGCGCCGAGGTCGCCCGCTCGGTGTGCAGAGCGGTGATCGCCCGCGCGCGCTCGCTGTCACCGCGGGCCACGGCGTCCACGATGCCGCCGTGCTCGGCCCAGGACTCCACAGGGTTGGCAGGCGCCTCGACCGCGTACATCCAGGCGATCTTGTGCCGCAGCTGGGCGAGCGTCGAGGTCAGGGCGGGGCTCCCCGAGGCCTGGGCGAGCGTCTCGTGGAACCAGCCGCCCAGCGAGCGCAGATCCTCGCTGTTGCCCCGCCTGGCCCGCTCCTGGCCCAGCCTGACCAGGCCGCGCAGGACCTTGAGGTGCGCCTCCGTGCGGCGCTGGGCGGCGCGGGCGGCGCCGAGCGGCTCCAGCAGCATGCGCATCTCCAGCAGGTCGGAGGCCTCCTGCTCGGTCGGCTCGGCGACGCACGCGCCCGCGTGCCGACGCGTCACCACGAAGCCCTCGGCCTCCAGCGTGCGCAGCGCCTCGCGCACAGGGACGCGGCTCACGCCGTACCGGCGGGCGAGCAGTTCCTCGGTGAGCCGGCTGCCGCGCTCGTAGACACCCGCGACGATGTCATCACGGATCGCCGTGCATACCGAGTGCGCCGGAATACGCATGACCGACCTCCGTCTTAATCCCCGTGAAACGTCATTGATTGACGTGTGTTCAGGTGACTCTATTGCAGTGGGCCGGAATTTCCGATGGCGGGCCGGAATCCATGGATATTTTTTGGACAGCGGGTACACCGCAACAAGGAAAGCCCCGGCTCGGTGAGCCGGGGCCTCCTGAAGCGGTGAAGCTTTCGTCAGACGTTCACGCCGTGCGAGCGCAGGTACGCGACGGGGTCGATGTCCGAGCCGTACTCGGCCGTCGTGCGGGCCTCGAAGTGCAGGTGCGGGCCGGTGACGTTGCCGGTCGCCCCGGAGAGGCCGATCTGCTGGCCGGGGGTGACCGTCTGGCCGACGGAGACGCCGATGGACGACAGGTGGCCGTACTGGGTGAACGTGCCGTCGTTCATCTTGATCACGACGTTGTTGCCGTACGCGCCGCCCCAGCCGGCCTCGACGACGGTGCCGGCGCCCACGGCGTGGACGGGCGTGCCGGAGGCGGCGTGGAAGTCGACACCGGTGTGGCTGCCGGAGGACCAGACTGCGCCGCCGGCCTTGTAGCCGGTGGAGATGTAGGAGCCGGTGATGGGAGAGACATACGCGTTGAGGCGCTCGCGCTCGGCGGCGCGGGCGGCACGTGCCTTGATCTCCTCGCGCTCCTTGGCGGCGGCGCGCTCCTGCTTCGCCTTCTCGGCGGCGGCCTTGCGGGCCTCCTCCTGCGCCTTCTGCTTGACGGCGGCCAGCTCGGCGGCCTGCTGCTGCGCGGCGGCCTGGGCGTCGACCTGCTCGGCGACCGTGTCACCGAGGACGATGATCTGGTTCAGCCCCGTCTGCTCGGGGGCGGGCTCCGCGGCGAGCGCCGGGACGGCGACGGTGCCGACGACACCGGTGGTGGTGAGAGCGGCGACGCCCACGGTCCTCGTGGTCGTGCGCTTCACGCGGCCGGGACGGCGGTGCTTCCCGGGAGCGCGGGTGAACGCCATGGAGTGGCTGATCCTTTCCTTCCCTCTCGCCTACCGGGTTAGCTGACGGGTTCGGAGCAGGAAGGTCTCCTACGGACACCCCTCGTTTCGCGAAGCTCGCGAAGGGCACCCGATTCACCCCAGGGACTGCGGTTGGGTCCCCGGCTCCCCTGGCTCGCGCCGTGGGGGGACTCGGCGATGACTGTCCGGTGCCGCGGGTGCGGCGAACTGCTGGCGAACAGCCGGACCGACGCTAAGCGGGTCGCCTCCGAAATAACAAACGCATCACGGGTTTTGAGGCGTACGCCACAGGCCAGACAGGCAACCTCCGCCATCAATCGGACAAACAGGGGCCCCGGTGACTCTTCCGTCACCGGGGCCCCTCGTTCCGCTCGTCCGCGGGCCTTCTCTACTCGGCCGGTACGACGGTGACTTCGCCGATCCCGAGAGCCCTGACCGGCTCCTCGATCTGCGCGGCGTCACCGACGAGGACGGTCACCAGACGGTCCACCGGGAAGGCGCTCACGACGGCCGCGGTGGCCTCCACGGTGCCGGTGGCGGCGAGCTGTCGGTACAGCGTCGACTGGTAGTCGTCCGGCAGGTGCTGCTCGACCTGGTCGGCCAGGGTGCTCGCCACGGCCGCCGCCGTCTCGAACTTGAGGGGGGCGACCCCGACGAGGTTCTGCACGGCGACGTCCCGCTCGGTGTCGGTCAGGCCCTCGGCGGCGAGGGTGCGCAGCACCGTCCACAGGTCGTCGAGCGCCGGACCGGTGTTCGGTGTGTCCACGGAACCGCTGATGGCGAGCATCGAGACACCGGAGCCGTCGGGCGCGGAGCGCAGCACCTGGCCGAACGCGCGCACGCCGTAGGTGTAGCCCTTCTCCTCGCGCAGGACACGGTCCAGACGGGAGGTGAGGGTGCCTCCGAGGCAGTAGGTGCCGAGCACCTGGGCCGGCCACACCCGGTCGTGCCGGTCGACGCCCACGCGGCCGATGAGCAGCTGCGTCTGGACGGCGCCGGGCCGGTCGACGATGACGACGCGCCCGGTGTCGTCGGCGCTCACCGCCGGCATGGTGCGGGGCTTGGCCGGGGAGCCCGTCCAGGCGCCCAGGGTGTCGCCGAGCAGCGTGTCGAGGTCGACGCCGGTGAGGTCGCCGACGATCACGGCGGTGGCCGTCGCCGGCCGGATGTGCCGCTCGTAGAAGGCGCGTACGGCCGCGGAGTCGATGCTCGCCACCGTCTCCTCGGTGCCCTGGCGGGGCCGGGACATACGGGAGTCCGCCGGGAACAACTGCTTGGAGAGCTCCTTCGCGGCCCGGCGGCCCGGGTTCGCGGTCTCGTGCGGGATCTCGTCGAGCCGGTTGGCCACGAGCCGCTCGATCTCGCTGTCCGCGAACGCGGGGGCACGCAGGGCGTCGGCGAGGAGGCCGAGCGCCTTGCCGAGCCGCGACACGGGTACTTCGAGGGAGAGGCGGACGCCGGGGTGGTCGGCGTGCGAGTCGAGGGTGGCGCCGCAGCGCTCCAGCTCGGCGGCGAACTCCTCGGCGGAGTGCTTGTCGGTGCCCTCGGAGAAGGCCCTCGTCATGATCGTGGCGACGCCGTCGAGTCCGGCGGGCTCGGCGTCCAGGGGGGCGTCGAGGAGGACCTCGACGGCGACGACCTGCTGGCCGGGGCGGTGGCAGCGGAGCACCGTCAGACCGTTGTCCAGGGTGCCGCGCTCGGGCGCCGGGAACGCCCAGGGCCTGGCCTCGCCGGCCTGGGGCTGCGGGTGGAAGTCCATGGTCGCGAGCTCGGTCACTTCGCCGACTCCTCGTTCTCGTCGGTGGTCGCGTCGGCGTCCGTCGCCGCGCTCTCGGCCTCGTCGTCGGTGTCGTCGTCGACGGGCTCGTAGACGAGCACCGCGCGGTTGTCGGGCCGCAGGCGCGCCTTGGCGACCTCCTGGACCTCCTCGGCGGTCACGTCGAGCACCCGGTCGACGGCGGTCAGGGCGAGCTTGGGGTCGCCGAACAGGACCGCGAAGCGGCACAGTTCGTCGGCGCGGCCCGCGACCGTGCCGAGCCGGTCCAGCCACTCGCGCTCCAACTGGGCGTGGGCGCGCTCCATCTCCTCGGCCGTGGGGCCCTCCGCGGCGAACCGGGCGAGTTCCTCGTCGACGGCGGCCTCGATGACGGGCACCTCGACGTCGCCGGAGGTCTTGACGTCCATCCAGGCCAGGGAGGGCGCGCCGGCCAGACGCAGCAGACCGAACCCGGCCGTCACCGCCGTACGGTCGCGGCGGACGAGCCGGTTGTAGAGGCGGGAGGACTCGCCGCCGCCGAGGATGGCGAGGGCCAGGTCGGCCGCGTCGCACGCGCGTGTGCCGTCCTCCGGGAGGCGGTAGGCGGCCATCAGCGCCCGCGCGGGCACCTTCTCCTCGATGACCTCGCGGTGCTGCTCGCCGATGACGTCGGGCAGCCCGCCGTCACGCGGCTGCGGCTTGCCGTCGTAGGACGGGATGGAGCCGAAGTACTTCTCGATCCAGGCGAGGGTCTGCTCCGGGTCGATGTCGCCGACGACCGAGAGGACGGCGTTGTTGGGGGCGTAGTAGGTCCGGAAGAACTGACGGGCGTCCTCCAGGCTGGCCGCCTCCAGGTCCTCCATGGAACCGATCGGGGTGTGCCGGTAGGGGTGGCCCTCCGGGTAGGCGAGCCGGAAGATCCGCTCGAACGCGGTGCCGTACGGCACGTTGTCGTAGCGCTGCCGGCGCTCGTTCTTGACGACGTCCCGCTGGTTGTCCAGGTTCTTCTGGTCGAGCGCGAACAGCAGGCTGCCCATGCGGTCGGCCTCCAGCCACAGCGCGAGCTCCAGCTGGTGGGCGGGCATCGTCTCGAAGTAGTTGGTTCGCTCCCAGCTGGTGGTGCCGTTGAGCGAGCCGCCGGCGCCCTGGACCAGCTCGAAGTGGCCGTTGCCCGAGACCTGCTTGGAGCCCTGGAACATCAGGTGCTCGAAGAGGTGGGCGAGGCCGGTGCGGCCCTCGACCTCGTGGCGGGAGCCGACGTCGTACCAGAGGCACACCGCGGCGACCGGGGTCAGGTGGTCCTCGGAGAGCACCACGCGCAGGCCGTTGTCCAGGCGGTGCTCCTTCACTGTCAGGCCTTCGGAGCCTGCCTCGGCTGTGGCCGTGTGACCCATGGGCATGTACGTCCCTTCGATGGCGAGCGCGGTCGCTGGAACCGCGGTTGTCCTGCCGGTCCTGCCACTGTATGCAAGCGTGCGGACGCTCGGCGAAGTTCCCGGAGCCCGTACGCGACGGCGAGAACGCCTTACGCCGAGAGCGAGAACCCCGGATGCCGGGAGCGGGACCGCCGGTGGTCACCGACGGGCAGTGGTTAAGGTCGGCGCACGCGGTTGACGCGGCGGCGCCGGGCACCCGCCCCGGCGGGGAATGCCGGGTCGTGTCCGGGTTGTCAGTGCGGCAGTCCACAATGGTCCGCGTCAGAGTCCGTTCACTTGCAGCAAGGAGCCGGCAGCGATGGCCCGCCGCAGCACGAAGACCCCGCCGCCCGACGACGCGTTCGAGGAGCGGATCCTCGACATCGACGTCGTCGACGAGATGCAGGGCTCCTTCCTGGAGTACGCGTACTCGGTCATCTACTCCCGAGCCCTGCCCGACGCCCGTGACGGTCTGAAGCCGGTGCACCGCCGCATCGTCTACCAGATGAACGAGATGGGTCTGCGCCCCGACCGCGGCTATGTGAAGTGCGCCCGCGTCGTCGGCGAGGTCATGGGCAAGCTGCACCCGCACGGCGACTCGTCGATCTACGACGCCCTGGTGCGCATGGCCCAGCCCTTCTCGATGCGGGTCCCCCTGGTCGACGGCCACGGCAACTTCGGCTCCCTCGGCAACGACGACCCGCCCGCGGCCATGCGGTACACGGAGTGCCGTCAGGCCGCCGCGACGAGCCTGATGACGGAGTCGATCGAGGAGAACACGGTCGACTTCGCCCCGAACTACGACGGCCAGGAACAGGAGCCGGTCGCGCTGCCCGCCGCCTTCCCGAACCTGCTGGTCAACGGCGCCTCGGGCATCGCCGTCGGTATGGCCACCAACATGCCGCCGCACAACCTGGGCGAGGTCATCGCGGCCGCCCGCCACCTGATCAGATACCCGAACGCGGACCTGGACGCCCTGATGAAGCACGTCCCGGGCCCCGACCTGCCCACGGGCGGGCGGATCGTCGGACTCACCGGCGTCAGGGACGCGTACGAGACGGGCCGCGGCACCTTCAAGATCCGCGCCACCGTGGCCGTGGACAACGTGACGGCGCGCCGCAAGGGCCTCATCGTCACGGAGCTGCCGTTCACCGTCGGCCCCGAGAAGGTGATCGCCAAGATCAAGGACCTGGTCGGCTCGAAGAAGCTCCAGGGCATCGCCGACGTCAAGGACCTCACCGACCGCCAGCACGGCCTGCGGCTCGTCATCGAGATCAAGAACGGCTTCGTGCCGGAGGCGGTCCTGGAGCAGCTCTACAAGCTGACGCCGATGGAGGAGTCCTTCGGCATCAACAACGTGGCGCTGGTCGACGGCCAGCCCCTCACCCTGGGCCTCAAGGAGCTCCTGGAGGTCTACCTCGACCACCGCTTCGAGGTCGTGCGCCGCCGCTCGGAGTTCCGCCGCGGCAAGAAGCGCGACCGGCTGCACCTGGTCGAGGGACTGCTCACGGCGCTGCTGGACATCGACGAGGTCATCCGCCTGATCCGCTCCAGCGAGAACTCCGCGCAGGCCAAGGAGCGCCTGATGGAGCACTTCTCCCTGTCGGACGTCCAGACGCAGTACATCCTCGACACCCCGCTGCGCCGTCTCACCAAGTACGACCGCATCGAGCTTGAGGCGGAGAAGGACCGGCTCAACGCGGAGATCGCGGAGCTGACGCGCATCCTGGAGTCGGACGCCGAGCTGCGCAAGCTGGTCTCCGGGGAACTGGCCGCGGTGGCGAAGAAGTTCGGCACCGAGCGCCGTACGGTGCTGCTGGAGTCCTCGGGCGCCCCGGTGGCCGCGGTTCCGCTCCAGGTCGCGGACGACCCGTGCCGGGTGCTGCTGTCCTCGACGGGGTTGCTCGCCCGTACGGCCGACGCCGAGCCCTTCGCTGCGGACGCGGAAGCCAAGCGCACCAAGCACGATGTGATCGTGTCGGCGGTCCCGGCGACGGCCCGCGGCGAGATCGGCGCGGTGACGTCCACGGGCCGTCTGCTGCGGCTGAACGTGATCGACCTGCCCCAGCTGCCCGACACGGCGGCGGCCCCGAATCTCGCGGGCGGCGCCCCGCTCGCGGAGTTCGTCTCCCTCCACGACGGCGAGACGGTGGTCTGTCTGACGACGCTCGACGAGTCGTCGCCGGGCCTCGCCATCGGCACCGAACAGGGTGTGGTCAAGCGGGTGGTGCCCGACTACCCGACCAACAAGGGGGAGTTGGAGGTCATCACCCTCAAGGAGGGCGACCGGATCGTGGGCGCGATCGAGCTGCGCACGGGCGAGGAGGACCTGGTCTTCATCACGGACGACGCCCAGCTGCTGCGTTACCAGGCCTCGCAGGTCCGCCCGCAGGGCCGCCCGGCCGGCGGTATGGCGGGCATCAAGCTCACCGAGGGCGCGAAGGTCATCTCGTTCACGGCGGTCGACCCGGCTGTGGACGCGGTGGTCTTCACGGTGGCGGGCTCGCGCGGCACGCTGGACGACTCCGTCCAGACCACGGCCAAGCTCACCCCGTTCGACCAGTACCCGCGCAAGGGCCGCGCCACGGGCGGTGTCCGCTGCCAGCGGTATCTGAAGGGCGAGGACTGCCTGTCCTTCGCCTGGGCGGGCCCGACTCCGGCCCGCGCCGCCCAGAAGAACGGCACTCCGGCCGACCTCCCCGAGATGGACCCGCGCCGCGACGGCTCGGGCGTCTCCCTGGGCAAGCCGGTGACCTCGGTGGCGGGCCCCGTCTGATCGAGGCGGACGGCGGGCCGCGGCACCCTCGGGCGAAAGACGTCAGAGGGTGCCGCGGCCCGAAGGTCGCTTCAGGGGGTGTCGTAGGAGGGGTCCGGTTCGCCGGCCTCCTGCTCCTTGTCCGGTACGTAGCGCAGGACGCCCCACATGCTGTGCTCGTCGGCCCGGGGGGCGTCGTCCTTGCACGCCTCCAGCTCCTTGGTGAGGGCGGCGGCGTCGATACCGGTGCCGATGAGGACGAGCTGGGTGAGCCTCGGCTCGTCGCCCGGCGCCCACGGCTCGGGGTAGAACCGCAGGAACCGCCCGACCGCGTGCACGGAGTACCGGTTGCGGGTGTCGTGGGGCCCGAAGTCGACGTACCCCTTGATGCGGTACAGCCCGTCCGACCTGCCGTCGAGGAAGTCCAGCAGCCGCCGGGGGTTCATCGGCAGGTCGGAGACGAAGGCGACGCTGTCGTACGCGGTGTGCAGATGCCCGAGGTGATCCTCGTGGGCGTCGCCGCCGAGGCCTCCGGTGGCGTCGTCCCCGCCATGCGGTTCGGCGCCGTCGTTCCCGTGGAGGTCGTCGTGCAGGTGGAGGTCGTCGAAGGAGAGCTGCCCGATGCGTTCCTCACTGGGACGGCAGTCGAAGAGGAACGCGGGGTCGATACGCCCGTACGTCGCGGCCACGACGGCGGCGCCCTCACTGAGCGACCGGACGAGTCCGAGGACGCGCTCACCGTCCTCGGCCCGGTCGACCTTGTTGACGACGACGAGGTCGGCGATGGCGAGGTGCCGGTCGATCTCGGGGTGCCGCTGCCTGGTGTCGAGGAACTCGGCCGCGTCGACGACCGCGACCAGCCCGCCGTACACGACCCGGGGGTTCTCGCTGGCGAGCACCATCCGCACGAGTTCCTGAGGCTCGGCGAGCCCACTGGCCTCGATGACGATGACGTCGATGCCGGTGGCGGGGTCGGCGAGCCGCTCCAGGTACACGTCCAGCTCGCTGGCGTCGACGGCACAGCACAGACACCCGTTGCCCAGCGACACCGTGGAGTCGCCGAGCGCGCCGGCCACCGCCATCGCGTCGATCTCGATGGCCCCGAAGTCGTTGACGACGGCACCGATGCGGGTGCCGCCGCTGCGGTGCAGGAGATGGTTGAGGAGGGTGGTCTTGCCGGAGCCCAGGAATCCGGCGAGGACCACGACCGGGATCTGCTGCGGCCCCCGGGGGCCGGGACTCGACGACTGGCTCAACGCGCGCCCTCTCTCACACCGTTGCGTGCGCCGGCTCGCAGCCGGCCGCCGTAGCGGGACGGCTCACGGACCGGCGTTCGCCGGAACACCGCAGCTCCCGTACGGCCTTGTACTGCTGCCCCAGGATACGAGTGGGCACACAGCCCACACGAAGGGAACGATTGTCAGCGGCGCCCGCAGGGCACACGATGTGCATGGCGCCGGTTTCTGACACCCGCACATCCTTCCGTGCGCCTCCTCTCCGCCTCCCAGCCGACCAGGGCCGCTCGGCGACACTGGGAGACGGCAAGCGCGCCGCCCACCGCTCGCCGGTCCCCATCCTGTCGACCCATGTCCGACGACCGGCGGATGGACGCCTGAACCGGGGGTTGACATGGCCACACAGAACTTTGGGATACGGAGGCTGGGCTCCGCCGCCCGGGACCGGCTCGCCTCGGCCGCGCAGGCCCTGACGGAGAGAGGCTCCCGACAGCGCAGGCACGCCGCGCTCGCCGAACAGCACCGGCTCCACTTCGACCTGCTGTGCAAGGCCATGGAGGACCCGGCCCTGGCGGCCGTGCTCGACACCTACGAGACCGAGGTCCCGCCGGAGCGGCAGCGCCAGTACCTCTTCGCGAACGCCCTGTACGTCAACGCGCTCTACTACCACCGCATCGGTGCGCTCAGCCTGGGCGAGCTGTACGGGCACCTGCGGGTGATGGCGCGCAACACGATCTTCCGGGAGTACTGGGCGGCCACGCGTCACCACCGGGACAGCCTGCCCGACGCCTCGGAGGAGGCGGCGCTGGGCGACATGATGAACGGTCTCGTCGAGGAGATGAACCATCTGGTCGAGGACCGGGACGACGGAGACGAGTGGTGGGTCATAGGGCAACCGCCGGACGAGTGATTCACTCTCAAGTCCCGTGAGGCGGCGAGACGTTGGGACACCCGGACCGGTAATCTCTCCGCATCCTGCTCGGGAAGAACCTCCTGCTCAGGTCCTTGCATGTGCGGCGTAGGGCTGCAGATCCCCACCCGAGGCAGCAGCCCGTTCATGAGCATCCGTGGGCCCGCTCATGAACCGACCGGACGCACCATGGGTCATCAACTCGCGCAGCGCCCCGGCTGAGGCCCTTCTCGCTCAATGCCTCTAGGACCGGACTTGAAGATCGTGCGTCGAGTTGGCGCCTCGCCCAGGGAGCGCGGCAGCTCCACGGGCCAGACCTGCCCCGACATCTTCGAACTCAGCGACGGCAGCTTCGCTGTCATCGGCACCGAAGCCACCGCCGCCCTCGACGGTGAGCTGCCGCCCGACGCGGCGCGCGCTCCCTACGAACGCATCGTGATCATCTCGCGCGAGACCCTGGTCCGCGCCAAAGCCGACATCCCCGATGCGTGAGACGGTCGCGCTCATGTGACGGAGCGCGTCGCACGAGCCCGGCACCTCCCCCGTGGTGCCGGGCTCCGTCCATGAGGTGGTACCGGTGAACGTCAGATCAGCAGCGGTACGACGCCCGGAGACGTCAGACCACCAGGGACGTCAGACCACCAGGGACGTCAGGCGACCAGGGGTGTCAGGCCACCAGCGGTACGGCTGCCGGGGGCACCGGTCCCACATAGCGTGCCGCCGGGCGGATGATCTTCGAGTCCCGGGCCTGTTCGAGGATGTTGGCGCTCCAGCCGACGACGCGGGCGGCGGCGAAGGTCGGCGTGAACATCTCGCGGGGCAATCCGCACAGCTCCATGACGACGCCCGCGTAGAACTCGACATTGGTGTGCAGCTCACGGCCCGGCTTCAACTCAGCGAGGATGGCCTCCACCTGCCGCTCGACCTCCACCGCGAAGGCGACGCGCGGTCCGCCGAACTGTTCCGCGATGCCGCGCAGCATGCGGGAGCGGGGGTCCTCGGTACGGTACACGGGGTGGCCGAAGCCCATTATGCGGTCCCCGGCGAGGACACGTTCCCGGATCCACGCGTCGATGCGGTCCGGGGTACCGATCGCGTCGAGCGTGTCCAGCGCGCGGCTGGGGGCGCCCCCGTGGAGGGGCCCCGAGAGCGCGCCCACCGCGCCCACCAGACAGGCGGCGACGTCGGCACCCGTCGAGGTGATCACGCGGGCGGTGAATGTTGATGCATTGAATCCATGATCAATGGTTGAGATCAAGTATTGCTCGATCGCCCGTGCAGCCCAGGGATCGGGTTCCGTGCCCGTCAACATGTACAAGTAGTTCGCGGCGTACGGCAGATCGTCGCGGGGCTCGACCGGGTCGAGCCCCTGCCCGAGCCGGTACAGCGCGGTGAGCAGCGTCGGTACGGCCGCCGAGGCGGCGAGGGCGTCCGCACGGCGCCGACCCTCGTCGAGGTCGTACACCGGGCGGAAGCCCTTGGAGGCGCCGAGCAGCGACAGCGCGGTGCGCAGGCCGGAGAGCGGCCCCGAGTGCGCGCTCGCCGCCGCGATCGCGGGCAGGGCGCCCCGCACGTCGGCGGGCAGCCGGCGCAGGGGGCCGACCTCCGCGGCGAACGCGGCCCGTCGCGCGGCGTCCGGCAGCTCGCCGTGGATCATCAGGTGCCAGACGTCCTCGAAGCCGCGGGTCTGCGCGAGCTCGACGGCGGAGTACTGGCGGTAGTGGTAAAAGCCCTCCTGCCCTCTGACGTCACCCAATTCGGTGTCGGTGACGACGACGCCCGCGAGTCCTCGCGGCACGTCGACGGAGGCGGTCGCGGCCCTGTTGATCTGCATGTCTCCTCCTTGAACTTGATTCGACTGTCCATGCTTGACTCGATCCCTGTCAATATTGATTAAATCAATGTCATGCTCAACGGATACGGTGACACTCATGACGGAGCAAGGCGCGCGCGCATCGACGAACCCGGCGAACACCTCCGCCCGCCCGGGGCGGCGGCTCACCACGAGGGAGACCGCCGAACTGCTCGGCGTGAAGCCGGAGACCGTGTACGCCTATGTGAGCCGCGGCCAGCTCAGCAGCCGCCGGGACGCGGCGGGCCGGGGCAGCACCTTCGACGCCGAGGAGGTCGCGGCACTCGCGCGCCGCAACCGGCGGGAGAGCGGCACGACCTCGTCCGGCGGGGGCGAGCTGTCCGTCCGCACCCGGCTGACCCTCATCGAGCACGACCACTACTACTTCCGCGGCGTCGACGCGGCGGAACTGGCCGCGCACCGTTCCTACGAAGAGGTCGCCGAGTGGCTGTGGACCGGCGAGCCGCACCCCGGCGCGACCTTCACCGCCCCGAGGACGTCCGTGACCGCCGCCCGCCGCGCGGTCGACGCGCTGCCGGAGCACAGCGGCCCCGTCGACCGGCTGCGGGTCGCGGCGGTCGCGGCGGCGGCCGCCGACCCCCTGCGCTTCGACCTCTCCGAGGAGGCGGTGCTCGGCACCGCGCGCACCCTCATCCCCACGCTCGTCGCCGCCCTCCCCCTCTCCTCGCGCGGCCATCGCGACACCGGTCCGCTCGCCCACCGCCTCTGGCCGCGGCTCAGCGGACGCGCGCCCGACGAAGCCGCCCTGCGGGCGCTGGACACCGCGCTCGGGCTGCTCGCCGACCACGACCTCGCCGCCTCCACCCTGGCGGTCCGCGTCGCCGCCTCGGCCCGCGCGCACACGTACGCGGCCGTCTCCGCGGGGCTGGGCGCCCTGGAGGGCCCGCTGCACGGTTCGGCCAGCGCCCTCGCCCACCGGCTGCTCACCGATGTGCTGGACCACGGCAGCGCCGTCCCGGTGATCGCGGAGGAACTGCGCGCCGGTCGGGGCATCCCCGGCCTCGGCCACCGTCTCTACACGGGCGAGGACCCACGCGCGCGTGCCCTGTTCGCGCTCCTGGCCGACATGCCCCGCGCGGCCCCCGCCCTCGCGGCCGCCCGCGACATCGTGTCGACCGCCGCCCGGCACACCCCCCTGCACGCCAACGTCGACCTGGCCCTGGCGGTCCTCACCGCCTCCTGCGGCATGCCCCCGACGGCCGGCGAGACGATCTTCGCCGTCGCCCGCACGGCGGGCTGGATCGCCCACGCGCTGGAGGAGTACGGCGAGCGCCCCCTGCGGATGCGCCCGAGCGGCCAGTACGTGGGGGTGCGACCGCCGCAACCACTGCCGGAGTGACCTGTCGGAGTGACCGGCCGGAACGGCCACCGCCGAGGCGCGCCGAACGCACCGCTCGCCGCGCCGTTTCCACCCCTTCGGCCCGCCCGGAGGTCGCGCGGGCCGAAGTCAGGTTAGGCTCACCTCTGTGAGTACGTGCACATCCGCGTCCCGACACCTCGCCGAGCCTCTCGCGGGGACCGCCGCCACGGCGAGGACATGGCTGCTGCTGGAACAGCCGGGCCCCTGGGGCGCCCAGGCGCTCACATCGAGCCACCTGGACCCCGCGCTCGGCCGGGCCCTCGAAGCCGCCACCGAGGGCACCGGCGTCCGCGTCGCGCTCATCCGGCGGCCGGGCCGCCACGCCGACTGCCGCGAGGTCCATGAGCGCCAGGTGTACGTGGCGCACACGGTCCCCGGGAACGTCTGGCTGCACCGCGCCACCACGACCGCCCCGGAGCGCCTGCTCGACCTCGACTTCGCCGCACTCGGCGACGGCGACCCCCGCTCCTTCGAGGCGGTCCTTCAGGGCCGGCCCCACACCGGCCGGCCCCTCGCGCTCGTGTGCACCAACGGCAAACGCGACCGCTGCTGTGCCCTCCTAGGCCGACCGCTCGCCGCCGAGCTGGCCGCCTCCGGCGTCGAGGGCACCTGGGAGGTCACCCATCTCGGTGGGCACCGCTTCTCGCCCACGCTCCTCGTCCTCCCCTCCGGCTACGTGTACGGCCGCGCCGAGGCCCACCACGTCAAGGAGGTCCTCCAGGCCGTACGGGAGGGGCGGGTCGTCACCGAGGGCTGCCGCGGCAACTCCGCCTGGGAGCGCCCCGGGCAGGCGGCGGAGCTGGCGGTGCGCGCGGCGACGGGCGAGGACGCGGCCGACGCCTTCACCGTCCTGCGCACGGACGGCGCCGCCCCGCGCTGGGAGGTCACCGTCGCCCACGTCGACGGCCGGCGCTGGAACGTCACCGTCTCCCGGGGCGCGGCCCAGCCGCCCCGCCCCGAGAGCTGCGGCTCTCCCCTGGGCTCGCCGGCCCGGATGGACGTGACGGCCGTACGCGAACTGGTACCGACGGCGCTCGCCGGTTAGGGCCCGGCCCGCGGGCGCGGATCGCGGCGCTGGCCGGGGTTTCTAGCGGTCGGCCCTTCGCGCCCCTCCACGCCCCCGCGCCTCCTTGAGATACCCGCCACACCCCTCTACGTCCGACGCACGCCGTCCACGTACCGTCAGGGGTATGAGCCCCACTCCCCCCGCACGCCGCCTGCGTCTCGGGATGCCGCGGCGGGTGTTCTCGCAGGTCCTGCTGATGCAGGTGGCGATCGCCGCCGGTGTCGCCGTCCTCGCGACCGGGCTGTTCCTCGCACCGCTCAGCGACCAGCTGGACGACCAGGCGATGCGCCGCGCCCTCGCGATCGCCCAGACCACGGCGGCCCAGCCGCAGATCGCCGAGGACCTGGTCACGACCGAGCCGTCCGTGAAGGGGCCGGTGCAGGTCGAGGCCGAGCGGATCCGCAGGGCCAGCGGCGCCGAGTACGTCGTGGTGATGGACGGCCGCGGGGTGCGCTGGTCCCACCCGGACCCCACCGAGATCGGCGGCCTCGTCTCGACCGACCCGCGCCGCGCCCTCGCGGGGAACGAGGTCATGGAGATCGACTCGGGCACCCTGGGGCGGTCCGCCCGGGGCAAGGTGCCGCTGCGCGACGCCGACGGGAGGATCGTCGGGGCCGTCTCGGTCGGTATCGAGTACGACAATGTGCGCGCCCGGTTGATCCACGCGATTCCCGGGCTCCTCGCGTACGCGGGCGGGGCGATGGCGGTCGGCGCGCTGGCGGCGTATCTGATCTCCCGGCGGGTCCACCGCCAGACCCGTGACCTGGCCTTCTCCGACATCGCTGGGCTCCTCGCGGAGCGCGAGGCGATGCTGCACGGCATCCGGGAGGGTGTGGTCGCCCTGGACCGCGCGGGCCGCGTGCGCCTCCTCAACGACGAGGCGCAGCGCCTCCTGGGGCTCGGCGACGAGGTGGTCGGCCGGTCGCTCGACGAGGCGCTCGGCGCGGGCCGTACGACCGATGTGCTGGCCGGCCGGGTCACCGGCACCGATCTGCTCACCGTCCGCGGCCGCCGCGTCCTGGTCGCCAACCGCATGCCCACCGACGACGGCGGTGCCGTGGCCACCCTCCGCGACCGTACCGAGCTGGAGCAGTTGGGCCGCGAACTCGATTCCACGCGCGGCCTGATCGACGCCCTGCGCGCCCAGGACCACGAGCACGCCAACCGGATGCACACCCTCCTCGGCCTGCTCGAACTGGAGATGTACGACGAGGCCGTGGACTTCGTCGGTGAGGTGGTCGGCGACCATCGCGCGACCGCCGAGCAGGTCACCGAGAAGATCCACGATCCGCTGCTCGCCGCGGTACTGGTCGGCAAGGCGACCGTCGCGGCCGAGCGCGGCGTGGCCCTGACGGTCACCGGCGGGACTCCACTGCCGGACAGGTTGATCGATCCACGTGGACTGGTCACCATCGTCGGCAACCTCGTCGACAACGCCCTCGACGCCGTCGCGGGCACCCCGCACGCGCGCGTGGAGGTCGAGTTGCGGGCCGAGGGACGTACGGCGATCCTCCGGGTCCGCGACACCGGGCCCGGAGTCCCGCCCGAACAACGTGAGTTGATCTTCACGGAGGGCTGGTCAACCAAGACGCCCCCGGCCCACCGCGAGCGCGGTATCGGGCTCTCCCTGGTGCGCCGGCTCGCCGAACGGCAGGGAGGCAGCGCCCGGGTCACCGAGGCGGACGGCGGCGGCGCGGAGTTCACGGTCGTCCTGCCGGAGGCGCTGGCGGAGCCGGGACTGGTGACGCAATCGTCCGCGTCGGCGCTTACGTCTACGGCACCCGACGAGGGAGCCGGCCCGCACGACCAGCCGGCGGCGGGCCGTGACGCGCGACCGGGCACGGCGCACGAGCCGGAGGCCGCCGTCCCAGCCGCCGAGAAGGAGTCGCGATGATCGAGGTCCTGGTCGTGGACGACGACCTGCGGGTCGCCCGGGTGAACGCCGCCTACGTCGAGAAGGTCGCCGGCTTCAGGGTGGCGGGCGTGGCGCACAACGCGGCCGACGCGCTGGAGCAGTTGGAGAAGCTGCCCCGGGTGGACCTCGTCCTGCTGGACCACTACCTCCCGGACGACACGGGCCTCATGGTCGTCCAGGAGATGCGCCGACGTGGCCACCAGACCGATGTGATCATGGTGACGGCGGCGCGTGACGTCTCGACGGTCCAGGCGGCGATGCGGCAGGGCGCCCTGCAGTACCTGGTGAAGCCGTTCGCGTTCGCGGGGCTGCGGGCCAAGCTGGAGGCGTACGCGGAGCTGCGGCGCACCCTGGACGGCGGGGGCGAGGCCGAGCAGGCGGAGGTGGACCGGATCTTCGGCGCGCTCTCGGCGGGCGGCGAGCCGGACCTGCCCAAGGGGCACTCGGCCACCACCACCGAGGTCGTGCGCCGGGCCCTGATGACCGCCGAGGGCCCGCTGTCCGCCCAGGAGATCGCCGATCGGACCGGCCTGAGCCGCCAGACCGCCCAGCGCTATCTGAAGCTCCTGGAGCGCACCGGACGCGCCCGCCTGACCCTCAAGTACGGCGACGCGGGCCGCCCGGAGCACCGCTACGAGTGGGCGACCCGCCCCTGACGTCACCCGCCCCTGGCCTCACCCGGGGACGCGCGCGGTGAGCACCGCCGACGGGCGCCCCGGAAGGCCGTCAGACCGCCCCGGCGCCCGTCAGCGACCGCACCTCGGTCTCCGCGTGCTTCGCCTCATCGGCCGGTTCGACGGAGGTGACCGTGCCCAGCCAGCCGGCGAGGAAGCCCAGGGGCACCGAGACGAGGCCCGGGTTCTGCAGCGGGAAGTACTGGAAGTCGACGCCGGGGAACAGGGATTCGGGGCTGCCGGACACCACCGGCGACAGCAGCACCAGCACCACCGCCGGGACGAGTCCGCCGTACACGGACCACACGGCGCCGCGGGTGGTGAAGCCGCGCCAGAACAGGGAGTACAGCAGCACGGGCAGATTGGCCGAGGCGGCGACGGCGAAGGCCAGCCCGACGAGGAAGGCCACATTGAGATCGCGGGCGAGCAGCCCGAGCGCGATGGCGACGGCCCCGATACCGACGGCGGCGGTACGCGCCACGGCCACCTCGCTGTACGGCTTCGAGCGTCGGCGCCGCAGTGACGCGTACAGGTCGTGGGCGACCGAGGCGGACGAGGCGAGGGTGATGCCGGCGACGACCGCGAGGATCGTCGCGAAGGCGATGGCTGCGACGATCGCGAACAGAACCGCTCCACCCGTGGAGCCCGCTCCGCCGCCCAGATCGAGCGCGAGAAGCGGAACGGCCGTGTTGCCGGCCGCGTTCGAGGCTCGAACGGCCGCCGGGCCGACGATCGCGGCCGCGCCGAAGCCCAGCACGATCGTCATCAGGTAGAAGCCGCCGATGAGGCCGATCGACCATACGACCGAGCGGCGCGCGGCGCGCGCGGTCGGCACCGTGTAGAAGCGGGACAGGATGTGCGGCAGCCCGGCCGTGCCCAGGACCAGGGCGAGCCCGAGACTGATGAAGTCGAGGCGGGCGGTCCAGTCGCCGCCGTACTTCAACCCCGGCGCGAGGAAGGCCGCCCCGTGCCCGCTGCGCTCCGCGGCCGTCCTCAGCAGGTCGTCGAAGTCTCCGTGGAACCGCATCAGGACGAGCACGGTCAGCGCGATCGCCCCGCCCATCAGCAGGACCGCCTTCACGATCTGAATCCAGGTGGTGGCCCGCATCCCTCCCAGCGACACATAGACGACCATGAGCGCGCCGACGCCGATGACCGTCCAGGCCCGCGCCGCCTCGCCCTCGCCGCCCAGCAGCAGCGCGACGAGGGTGCCCGCGCCCACCATCTGCGCCACCAGGTACAGAACGGACACGGTGACCGAGGAGGTTCCCGCCGCGATCCTGACCGGGCGCTCGCTCATCCGTGCCGCGACCACGTCGGCGAGCGTGAACCGCCCGCAGTTGCGCACCAGTTCGGCCACCAGGAACAGCACCACGAGCCAGGCCACCAGGAAGCCCACCGAGTACAGCAGTCCGTCGTACCCGAAGAGCGCGATCAGGCCGGAGATACCGAGGAAGGACGCGGCGGACATGTAGTCGCCCGCGATGGCAAAACCATTCTCCATCGGCGAGAACAACCGGCCGCCGGCGTAGAACTCCTCCGCCGAACCATGGCGGTTGCGGCTGACCCAGGTCGTGATGCCCAGGGTGATCGCGATGAACACGCTGAACAGCAGCAGGGCCAGTGTCTGATGGTTCCCGGTCACCGCTCGCCCCCCGCGATGCCGCGCGTCAACTCCTGTGTGTCCCACCGCAGATCGAGGGCCGCCCGGTCCCGCCGCAGCCGTGCGTGGCGCGCGTAGGCCCAGGTGAACAGGAACGTCGTGAGGAACTGTCCGAGCCCCGCCAGCATCGCCACGTTGACCGCGCCCGCCACGGGTCGCGCCATCAGCCCCGGCGCGGTGGTGGCCGTGACCACGTATCCGACGTACCAGCTGAAGAAGATCGCGACTCCCGGGATCACGAATCTCCGGTACCGGCGACGGACCTCCTGGAAGGCGGCGCTGCGCTGCACCTCCACATACACGTCGCCCGCGGCCCGCCCCTCCTCCCGAGCGGCCGGCACGACGGGCGGCGCCCCTCCCGTGCCGTCCACCTCTCCCCAGCCCGAGGCCAGTGCGTCATACCAGGGATCATCGAACCGCACGTCCGCCGGGGCTGCCCCTCGCCCCTCGACCGCGCTCTCGGAACCACCCGCGCGACGGCGGGACCGGCCGGTGCTTGACTGCATGCCCAAGCATGGACAGACCGCACGGATCCCCGCCGATCCCCTTCGCCATTGTTCACCCCATCAGGTGAAGCGCGGGCCGACTTCGCGCCTGAGACGGTGCGCCCGACCGACCGACCGGCGGCCGGGCGCGGCGCTCACGCGTCGATACGGGACCGATCCAACGTGGCCGCGGAGCTGGAGATGAACTCCTTGCGCGGCGCGACGTCGTTCCCCATCAGCAGGTCGAAGACCTGTTCCGCCGCCTCCAGGTCCGACAGGTTGATCCGGCGCAGCGTCCGGTGCCGCGGGTCCATCGTCGTCTCCGCCAGCTGGTCCGCGTCCATCTCACCCAGGCCCTTGTACCGCTGGATGGAGTCCTTGTAGCGGACGCCCTTGCTCTGGAACTCCAGCAGCTTGTCCCGCAGCTCCCGGTCGGAGTACGTGTAGACGTACTTGTCCTGGCCCTTCTTCGGCTGGACCAGCTCGATCCGGTGCAGCGGCGGCACCGCGGCGAAGACGCGGCCCGCCTCGACCATCGGCCGCATGTACCGCTGGAACAGCGTCAGCAGCAGGCACCGGATGTGGGACCCGTCCACGTCGGCGTCGGTCATCATGATGATCTTGCCGTACCGAGCCGCGTCGATATCGAACGTGCGTCCGGACCCGGCCCCTATGACCTGGATGATCGCACCGCACTCGGCGTTCTTGAGCATGTCCGTCACGGACGACTTCTGGACGTTGAGGATCTTGCCGCGGATCGGCAGCAGCGCCTGGAACTCGGAGTTCCGGGCGAGCTTCGCGGTACCGAGCGCCGAGTCGCCCTCGACGATGAACAGCTCGCTGCGGTCGACGTCGTCGCTGCGGCAGTCGGCGAGCTTGGCGGGCAGCGACGACGACTCCAGGGCGGTCTTCCGCCGCTGCGCGTCCTTGTGCTGACGTGCGGCGATACGCGTACGCGCCGCCGCGACGACCTTCTCCAGGACGACCCGCGCCTGCGCGGCGGCGTCCCGCTTGGTGGAGGTCAGGAACGCCTTGAGCTCCTTGGAGATCACCTGCGCGACGATCCGGCGGGCCGCGGACGTACCGAGGACCTCCTTGGTCTGGCCCTCGAACTGCGGCTCGGCCAGACGCACGGTGACGACGGCGGTCAGACCCTCCAGGGCGTCGTCCTTGGCGACGTCGTCCTCGGCGACCCGGAGCATCTTCTTGGCGCGCAGCACCTCGTTCATCGTGCTCGCCACGGCCTGCTCGAAGCCGGCGACATGGGTGCCGCCCTTGGGCGTGGCGATGATGTTCACGAACGACTTGAGGGTCGAGTCGTAGCCGGTGCCCCAGCGCAGCGCGACGTCGACGCCGAGTTCCCGGGTGACCTGGGTGGGGGTCATCTGGCCGTGCTCGTCCAGCACGGGGACCGTCTCCCTGAAGGTGCCCTCACCGGTGAAGCGGAGGATGTCGCAGACGGCCTTGTCGGTGGCCAGGTACTCGCAGAACTCGCTGATGCCGCCGTCGAAGCGGAAGGACTCCTCCCCCTTGCTCCCGCCCTCGCCGAGCCCGTACTCGTCACGGACGACGATGGTCAGGCCGGGCACCAGGAACGCGGTCTGGCGGGCGCGCTGGTGGAGGTTCTCCAGCGAGAGCTTGGCGTCCTTGAGGAAGATCTGGCGGTCGGCCCAGTAGCGCACGCGCGTGCCGGTGCGCGTCTTGGGGATCCGCTTGGCCTTGCGCAGCCCGCTCGTGGCCTCGAACTTCGCGTCCGGGCCGTTGCCCGCGAAGGCGCCGGGCACACCGCGCCGGAAGCTGATGGCGTGGGTCCCGCCGCTGCGGTCCACCTCGACGTCCAGACGGGCGGAGAGCGCGTTCACCACGGAGGCGCCCACGCCGTGCAGACCGCCGGAGGCCGCGTAGGAGCCGCCGCCGAACTTGCCGCCGGCGTGCAGCTTGGTCATGACGACCTCGACGCCGGACAGGCCGGTCTTGGGCTCGACGTCCACGGGGATGCCGCGGCCGTTGTCCCGGACCTCCACGGAGGCGTCGTCGTGGAGGATCACCTCGATGTGGTCGCAGTAGCCTCCGAGGGCCTCGTCCACGGAGTTGTCGATGATCTCCCAGAGGCAGTGCATCAGACCTCGACTGTCGGTCGAGCCGATGTACATTCCGGGGCGCTTCCGCACGGCCTCGAGCCCCTCGAGGACGAGCAGGTGCCGCGCGGTGTAGTTGGAACCGTCCCGGTCTGCTCCGGTCAGCAGCGCTGTGGACGGCACGGACGTCTCGGCGGTCACGCGGTTCGCTCCTCGCTGAATTTCAGGTGAGGCCCTTTTGGGTAAGGGGCCCGGCTCGGTTGCCGGTCCGAGGGTACCGAGCCCTGGTAGAGCCGTTGTAACGCCACCCTCGCTGGAAACTCAGGGTAGTCCAGGCTCGCATGCGTGTTCGATCCCTCGATGGGGTGAAGTACATATCACGTTCCCTTCGAGGCATGAACCATTTAGGCTCCGGGCACGTCCTCATGAACAACCGGCAACCCAGCCGGGAGGACCGTACAACCAAGAGAGCAACCGCCAGAACCACCGACAGACAGCGCGAACCCGTACGACACGAAGACACGCACTACGGCTCATTCGCCGCCAACCGGCAACAGACAGCCGGCCTGGAAAGATTTTTTCGAGGAAAAGCCGCGAGCGGGAACGTTTTCGGCCTGGTTGGATGTTGACCCTGGTACGACAGCTCGTCGAGCTAGAGAAGAGGCGACGTGACTACTGTTCTGACCCCCGCGACCCCGCTGACGGCCGCTGACCGATGCGACCGCTGCGGCGCCCAGGCCTATCTGCGCGTCGTCCTGCTGAGCGGTGGAGAGCTGCTGTTCTGCGCCCACCACGGGCGTAAGTTCGAGCCTGAGCTCAAGAAGATCGCTGCGGAGATACAGGACGAGACGGAGCGGCTGACGTCCGTTCCCGCCACCGCGGAAACCGACGAACGCTGACGCTTCGCACCAACGACGAGCCGACGCCGGCTCGAGGCCGGTGACCGGGCGGCCACTCCCGCACACACGGGGTGGCCGCCCGCTCTCGTTCCGCGGCCGCACTCGTTCCGCGCCCGCTGTCGCTCCGCGGCCCTGTACGGCACCGTGGCGGTGCCGCGTCGGGTACGTACGGCGGTGTCGAGCGGCGGTACGGCGTTCAACGACCTCTCAGCGGCTCTCCGCCAGCACCTGGGCCGCGTAGGAGCCCCTGGTGTACACCCCCGGGCTCCCGGCCAGTCCGCAGCCGCTGCCCCACGACACGAGTCCGATCAGCTTCCCCTGGGCGACGAGCGGTCCTCCGCTGTCCCCCTGGCAGGCGTCCCGGCCGCCGTTCAGCTCTCCCGCGCACACCATGGAGTCGGCCCGGTACCGGCCCTCCGCGCCGCCCGGGTAGGCCCTCTCGCACACGGAGTCGGCCAGCACCCGCACCGACGCGGCCCGCAGGCTCAGCGCGTAGTCCCCGGCGCCCGTGGTGTCGCCCCAGCCGTAGACGGCCGCGGCCGTGTCCGCCTCGTACGCCGGATCGCCGGCTTCCGCCAACGGGAGTACGGAACTCTCGGGGAGCGGCGTCGCCAGCGTGACCACGGCGAAGTCCCCCGCGTTCGTATAGGCGTCGTACCGCGGATTGACCCAGGTGTCGCTCACCGGGATCTCCCGGCCCTCGTTCGACCGCAGATCGGCGCGGCCCGCGATGACCTTCAGGTCGGGGAGCCGTGCCGGGGGCCCTCCCAGCACCTCCTCGCTGAGGCAGTGGGCGGCCGTCATGACCGTGGAGCGGGCCACCACGACGCCGCCGCAGAACTGCCCGGCTCTCGTACCCCCGAACCGGTCACGACTGGACAGTGCCACCGTCCAGGGCGCCTGGGAGATCTCGACGGGATGACCGCCGATGACGACATCGGCGGTCGCGGTCGGACGGGCGGCCAGCGATATGACGGCCGTGGCGGCCGCGAGGGCCAGCAGTCGGGCGATGGTGGGACGCATGCGCGCTCCTGACTCTGGGAGATGGATGGCACACCCAGAGTTATCCACGTGGCGGGCGCCCGCATGCCGCGCACACGCCGAAGACCCGGCTCCTTCGAGGGAACCGGGCCTTCGATGCCTGTCTCGGCCTGTCGCGCGGACGGGTCCGCGGTGGGGTCAGTCGAGGTAGTCGCGCAGGACCTGCGAGCGGGACGGGTGGCGCAGCTTCGACATCGTCTTCGACTCGATCTGGCGAATGCGCTCACGCGTGACGCCGTACACCTTGCCGATCTCGTCGAGGGTCTTCGGCTGACCGTCGGTGAGGCCGAAGCGCATGGAGACGACGCCCGCCTCACGCTCGGAGAGCGTGTCGAGGACGGAGTGCAGCTGCTCCTGGAGGAGCGTGAAGCTGACCGCGTCGGCCGGGACGACGGCCTCGGAGTCCTCGATGAGGTCACCGAACTCGCTGTCGCCGTCCTCGCCCAGCGGAGTGTGCAGGGAGATCGGCTCGCGGCCGTACTTCTGGACCTCGATGACCTTCTCCGGGGTCATGTCGAGTTCCTTGGCCAGCTCCTCCGGGGTGGGCTCGCGGCCCAGGTCCTGGAGCATCTGGCGCTGCACGCGCGCGAGCTTGTTGATGACCTCGACCATGTGCACCGGGATACGGATGGTGCGGGCCTGGTCGGCCATGGCTCGGGTGATCGCCTGACGGATCCACCAGGTGGCGTACGTGGAGAACTTGTAGCCCTTGGTGTAGTCGAACTTCTCGACGGCGCGGATCAGACCGAGGTTGCCCTCCTGGATGAGGTCCAGGAAGAGCATGCCGCGGCCGGTGTAGCGCTTGGCCAGGGAGACCACCAGACGGAGGTTGGCCTCCAGGAGGTGGTTCTTGGCGCGGCGGCCGTCCTCGGCGATGATCTCCAGCTCGCGCTTGAGCTTGGGGGCGAGCTTGTCGGCGTTGGACAGCTTGTCCTCGGCGAACAGACCGGCCTCGATGCGCTTGGCGAGCTCGACCTCCTGCTCGGCGTTGAGCAGGGGGACCTTGCCGATCTGCTTGAGGTAGTCCTTGACGGGGTCGGCGGTGGCGCCGGCGGCGGCGACCTGCTGGGCCGGCGCGTCGTCCTCGTCCTCGTCGGAGAGCACGAAACCGGCGCTCTCGGCGCCCTCGGGCTCGTCACCGGGCTTGCCGCCGGGGGTCTCCTCGAGGACTTCTTCCTCGATGAGCTCGACGTCGTCCTTCTTTCCGGTGGTCTTCTTCGCCGCCGTCTTCTTGGCGGCGACGGTCTTCTTGGCGGGGGCCGCCTTCTTGGCAGTCGCCTTCTTGGCGACGGCCTTCTTGGCGGGGGCGTCCTCGGCGGAGGCTTCGGCCGCGGGTGCCGTCGGCGCGGCGGCGGTGGCCTTCTTGGTGGTCACCGTCTTCGCCGCGACCGTCTTGGTGGCGGTGCGCTTGGCCGGACTCTTCGCTGCGACGCTCTTTCGGGTGCGCTTGGGCTCCGCGGCACTGACCATCAGCGTCACACCCTCTTCCTCGAGGATCTGGTTGAGGCTGCGCAGTACGTTTTTCCACTGAGTGGCCGGGATCTGGTCAGCTTCGAAGGCCCGACGCACATCGTCGCCGGCGATCTGCCCCTCAGCCTTTCCCCGCTCAATGAGCGCCATGACAGAGACGGACTCGGCGATCTCCGGCGGGAGCGTACGGGATGTGCTGGCCGACACGAACAACCTCTCGGAACGTTGGAAAACGGCTTCCGGCCCCGTCCACTGTGGACAGGAGCCGACCACCGGCTTGGGGATGGGCCGACGGTGCGGGCGGGGGCCGGGAAGATGCACAGCGCCGTGAACGGCGTCCGTATTCCCTCCGCGGCTGTCACCTCTTAGGTCATCGCGTGGTTCCCGCGAGCGTTACGCCCAATCTGCGTGGCCCGAGTCACACCCCGTAAGCGCTCAAAAGCGGTCAGACATGGCCAGAGGTAGTCGAGCAGGGCCACGACCGGTGCTCCTACCTCGTGTACCCACACGATTCCCGAACGAACTCCCCAGGAGAGGTCCGCCGCATTTGCGGAGGGTTACGGTCCTGTTCTGGGGGCCAGGCCGACGGGGGCGGGGG